>CAYPJX010000030.1:1142-6832 GCA_964411175.1 uncultured Candidatus Saccharibacteria bacterium
CAAGACGTCCCGCAAGGAGAACTTGGACAAGTATGAAGAGCGGCAGCGGAGAATGAGCCGCTCGGGGTTCTATCTCGGCGAAGTAGCGCACGCGCACGAAGACGCGAGCCCACCGCCCTTTGGCGCCATGCCACCCCTGACTGCGGTGGGTGTCGCCGACCAGCACTCCCCACTGGTGGAGGATGTGCTCGGCATCACGTCGAACATCGTCGTCGGCGAAGGTCCGACGGTTGTTCGGCTTTCGGCGCCTCGGCGCCCGAAGCCGAAAGCCCCGCACATGACCTTCCGCGAGTTGGTCGAAGAGATCAACAAGCGGCATCCGTTCGAGCAGGCAGCGTGACGAATAGGCCGCGGTTCCCAAAAGGAACCGCGGCCACTATCTTTTTATAAACTAAAACTTAAATATCGAGGTTGGCGTGCTTTGCGTTGCTCTGGATAAACGACTTACGAGACGGTACGTCCTCACCCATGAGAATATCGAAGATGCGGTCTGCATCTGCAGCGTCGGTAATATCTACCTGCTTGAGTACGCGGCGGGCCGGGTCCATAGTGGTCTCCCACAATTCCTCTGGGTTCATTTCTCCCAAGCCCTTGTAACGCTGGATACGGTACTTCGGTGCCTTCTTGGTTGTTTCCTCTTCAGCTTCTTCAGCAGACGCCTCAGGAGCCTCATCGCTCTCAACCTCAACTGCATCAGCATCTTTACCTATTATCTTGTTCTTTTCTTCGTCGGAGTATACATACATAACCTCCTTGCCACGCTGTATTTTATAAAGCGGCGGCTGCGCAATGTAGATGTAACCGCCCTCGATGATTGGCCTAAAGTGCCTAAAGAGGAGTGTAAGGAGGAGTGTGCGGATGTGCGCACCGTCGACATCGGCATCGGTTGCAAGGATGATCTTGTGGTAGCGAAGCTTCTCGATGTTAAAAGTTTCGCCTATTGCAGTACCAAGTGCCACCACGAGGTTCTTGATCTGCTCGCTCGCGAGCATTTTGTCGAGGCGCGCACGCTCAACGTTGAGTATCTTACCGCGCAGCGGAAGCACTGCCTGTATGCGGCGGTCGCGGCCGGTCTTAGCGGAGCCACCTGCGGAGTCTCCTTCTACCACAAAGAGTTCAGACTCTGACGCGTCTTTGGTTTGGCAGTCTGCGAGCTTACCCGGAAGGGTCATACCTTCGAGCGCACCCTTACGCAGCACAGAGTCTTTTGCCGCCTTTGCAGCTTTGCGCGCCTTGAGTGCGAGTATCGACTTAGTGACTATAGACTTCGCATCGTCTGGGTTTTCTTCAAGATACTCTGCGAGCGCTTCGCTAAATGCGGTCTCAACTGCGCCACGAGCCTCCACCGAGCCAAGCTTTGCCTTGGTTTGGCCCTCAAACTGGATTTCTGGGAGCTTTACCGACACCACCGCGGTAAGACCTTCGATAACATCTTCACCGGTAAAGTTTTCCTCGCTGTCTTTCACAGAGTTCCCCTTGCGTGCGTAGGAGTTGAGCGTGCGGGTAAGCGCGGTACGGAAGCCGGTTATGTGCGTGCCGCCTTCACTGTTGTAGATGTTGTTTGCAAACGGGAAGATGCGCGAAGAAATGTCGTCTACGTATTGGAATGCTATTTCAACCGCCACATTCTCAACTTCCTTCTCTATGTAAAACACATTCTTGTGCACCGGCTTTTGGTAGCGGTTATAGAAAGAGATAAGCGAGCGCAAGCCTCCCTCAAAGTAGAAGGTTTGTGACGGTGAGTTGGTGAGGTACTGGCGTATATAGAGTTCCTTTCCTACATCGGTAAACTTCATGCCACTCTCGCGTGCGTCGATGATGGTGATGCGAAGACCCTTTACGAGGTACGCCTGCTCGCGCAGGTGTGAGACTATTTTGTCGAAGTCATACTTTATGCCACCCTGAAATATTTCGTCGTCGGCCAGATAGGTTTGCACGGTGCCGTGGAGCTTGCTCGTGCCTACTTTTTTAACTGCGGCCTTTTTCTTACCCTTGGCATATTCCTGCGTAAAAGCACCGCCGTCGCGATGCACTTCGGTGCGCAAGTACACAGAGAGCGCGTTCACCACAGAAGCGCCCACACCGTGGAGACCGCCGGACACTTTATATCCCTCACCGCCGAATTTACCTCCAGCGTGGAGCGTGGTCATGATGGTTTCAAGTGCAGAGACTTTGGTTGCTTTGTGGACGTCTACCGGGATACCGCGGCCGTTGTCGGCAACGCGGATGTAGCCGTCAGGAAGAAGGACGACCTCGATGTCGTCGGCAAAACCACCCATGGCTTCGTCGCGCGAATTGTCGAAGATTTCCCAGATGAGGTGGTGGAGACCATCGGGACCAGTGGTACCGATGTACATGCCCGGACGGCGCCGTACCGCCTCAAGACCTTCAAGGACGGTAATGGAGGAAGCGTCGTAGTTTGATTTTTTAGGTTTTTGGTCAGCCACAGGAATTTACAAAGCCATTATCAGCCTTACCCCTTTAGTATAGCAGAGTTTGGGTAAAATGCAGCACCCAATGTGGGTAAAAAATGGCTTAAATTAACGGATTTCGAAGCCCTTTGCGTGGAGTGCGTCGGATATTTTTGCCATTACGTCGTTTGCCTCGGCTTCAGTGAGCGTACGCTTAAACGACTGGAAAATGAGTCTGAATGCGAAGGACGTGCGGTCGCCTTTTTCGAAACGGTCAAAGAGCGCGATCTTTTGCACGAGTTCACCTGAAAGCTCTTTAAGGGTCGCTTCAATGTCTGAACTTTCAGTGCCCGCAGGAGTCCACATCGCGATATCACGCACGATGTAGGGGTATTTTGAGTACGGCTTGTACGAAAGTGTTGTTGAAAGCGGCAATGTCTCGTATAGAGAAGCATCTACAGGCAGAAGTGGTTTTTCTTCCGCTTTTTTCTTCTCGCTTATGGTGCCGAGCATGATTGTTTCCTTGCCATCTTTCCACACGGTGCCTATTTCAAAAAGTTTTACTTCCTTAAGGCCAAGCAGCTCTTTGTTAGGAATATTTTTCTTAAGCGCATCCTCAAGACCGAGTGTGAGTGTGGTGCGCATGAAGGGCTTTACACTGTCTACCTTGTTAAGGACTGCGCGCTCCCCAGCTTCAGCAAATACACTGGTGAAGACCTCCGAGTAACCCTGTGCAACCAGTTCTTGGCGTGCTTTTTCTGCAGCATAAAAATATGGGTTTATAGAAACTGCATGATCGAACGAAGGAAGCGCGGCACCAGGCACTTTGTCGTAGCCGATGATGCGCACCACTTCCTCAACCAAGTCTTCAGGGAGTGTAATGTCGAGGCGCCAAGGCGGCACCACTACCTCAAACGCGCTGTTTTCCTCACGGTACGCAAACCCGAGGCGCGTAAAGACGTGCGCAACATCTGCTTCTGTAAGCGTTATGCCAAGTATGCGGTTGATAGTGCCAAGCGTTACCATAACGCGTGTCTCCTCCTGCGGCTTTGGGTATACGTCTACATAGCCCACAAACGTACCACCTGCTATCGCGGCAATAAGCTCAACCACATTTTGCATCGCAAACTGTGGAAGCTCCGGAGAAATAGATTGTTCGAAGCGGCTCGAGGCGTCGGTCCTGAGTTTGAGCGCTTGTGAGGTCTTGCGCACTGCAACGCCGTTGAAGTTTGCTGCTTCAAGTATGATGTCGGTTGTTGCTTCGGTAATACCTGCTGGCTCGCCACCTTTAATACCGCCTATTCCTATTGCCTCGTCCTTATGTGCGTCGACGATAACCAGCATCGAACTCTTGAGCGAATATTCTTTTGCATCGAGCGCTTTCAGTACTTCACCTTCGCGCGCATTACGAACCACTATCGCATACGTGCCATCTTTCTGTGTGAGCCTGCCGGCGTCGAACGCATGCAAGGGCTGCCCCGTGTTAAACATAACGAGGTTGGTTGCATCTACTACGTTGTTTATAGAGCGCTGGCCCATCGCCTCGAGGCTCTTTACGAGCCACTCGGGGCTCGGACCTACCTTCACTCCTTGTAGGTAACCCGCGATATAGCGCGTACACAGCGATGTGTCTTCAATAGTTACTGAAACTGCACTTGTGCGCGGTGCCTGTGCGAAGCGGTCGGCAAAGCCACGGCTGAGTGGGTCTATCTCTGCTTTAAGCGGCATGTTGAGTATTGCCGAAACTTCGCCTGCGATGCCGCGGTAGGAGAGGCAATCGTGCCCGCGGTTGGGAGTTATCTTTACATCGAGAATATCGTTGTCACCCCTCTGCTCAACACCATCTATCTCGAACGCATGGAACGTAATAGCTTCGGCAAGCACGTCCGTTGCGGGAAGTTTCTCAGTAAAGAAATTTTGAAGCCACTGTTTTGAGATCAACATAAAAGTTTAAAACTGGTTGATGAAGCGCAGGTCGGCCGAGTGCATGTGGCGCACATCGTCTATCCCCCAGCGCAAAAGCGCCAAGCGGTCGAGCCCCATACCAAAGGCAAACCCCTGGCACTCGTGTGGGTTGAGGCCTGCATTCTTGAGTACATTAGGGTGTATCATGCCAGCGCCCATCATCTCTATCCATTTGCCGCGCAGCTTCTCGGGCGCATCGGGCGCAGTGAGACGCATGTCTACCTCGACCGACGGCTCGGTAAACGGAAAGAAGCTTGGCCTGAAGCGAACCTCAACCTGCCCTTTAAACAACTCTTTAAAAAACGCTTCGAGCGTACCCTTAAGGTGCGCAAGCGTAATGTCGGGGCCTACTACTAAACCTTCTATCTGGAAGAACTCCGCTTCATGGGTCATGTCGGTCGCTTCGTTGCGAAATACCTTGCCCGGCACGATAACGCGGTATGGTGGCATCACCCCCGCTTGTATTTGTGACTCCATATAGCGTACTTGCACCGGCGAAGTGTGCGTGCGCAGCACATGGCCCTGCTCGTCTTTTATGAAGAAAGTGTCCTGCATGTCACGAGCCGGATGGTCTTTAGGCACATTAAGCGCGTCGAAGTTATACCACTCGGTCTCAAGCAAGGGGCCCGACGCAAACGTAAAGCCCATGCGGCTAAAAATGGCGTTTGCCTCACGGATTAAGGACGAAATCGGGTGTATATGGCCCTGTGGCTGCTGTTCCATAGCAAGTCTCCTTAGTATGGCTCAAAAAGCCATATAATGCTACATTTAGCAAATATGGGCATAGCCTCCCTGGGAGTATATGTGTGCCTCTTTTTGGCCCTCTATTTCGAGGTATTTTTGCTCGTCTCTTTTCTTGAAAAGAGACCATCTAAAAAGACTTCCTTGAAACCGAGCTATTATCCCACCGTCTCCATGGTGGTGCCGTGTTACAACGAGGGCCGCACGCTGGCGCAGACCATAGAGTCGCTCCTCTCACTCGACTACCCGAAGAACAAGCTCAACATAATGGTTATAGACGATGGCTCAAGCGACAACACTCGCGAGATAGGCGAGGCATTTGCCATGCGCGAGCCGAGGGTCTCCTTCTTTCATAAAGAAAACGGCGGCAAATACACCGCGCTTAACTACGCTATAGAACACTCGAACGCCGAACTTATCGGCTGTCTCGACGCAGACTCTTTTGCGGAGAAGGACGCGCTCCTTGAGGTGGTGAAGCGCTTCGAGGAAGACGAGTCTATCGCCGCTATTGTACCGGTGATGAAAGTGCACAACCCAAAAGGTTTTCTTGAACGCATGCAGGCCATCGCGGCC
>CAYPJX010000030.1:6842-10212 GCA_964411175.1 uncultured Candidatus Saccharibacteria bacterium
GTATGTGTTTGGTATTTTGGTGAAGAAAATTTTCGACAACCTTGGTGCTATTTCTGTGCTGCCAGGGCCATTCTCTATTTACCGCAAGAGCGTGTTTAAGGAGGTGGGGCTCTTCCGCCATGCACACAACACGGAGGACATGGAGATAGCGTTTCGCATACAAAAGCTCGGCCTGCGCATCGTAAACGCACACACCGCCTTTGTGTACACCACTGTGCCGAAGACTATTAAGACGCTGGTTAAGCAGCGCACACGCTGGACACAAGGGTTCCTCCAGAACTCACAAGACTACCGCCACATGTTCTTTAACCCGAAGTTCGGCCACTTCGGCATGTTCTCACTCCCCTTTAGCCTTATACTCTTCTTCGCGTCGCTCTACATGAGCGCATACCTTATCTTCCAGTTCCTCTACCACTCAACCAACTCACTCATCAACATGTTTGTAACGGGTGCGTACCCGCGCCTAGAGCTTGAGTTGCCAAACTTCGACTGGTTCTTCTTCGACACGAGTACCAAAGCGATCGTTATAGTAGCAACGCTCGCCATAACCGTGAGCTTCCTCGTTATCGGCCGCAAGTTAGCACAAGCAAAGTTTGGCGTGCCGGGTTTCTTTTACTACTTCTTCCTCTACGGCTTTCTTTCTCCACTGTGGCTTGTACCCGCACTTTGGGGCACCATCCGCGCACAGGAGAGCAGCTGGAGGTAACTTAACTTTTTGTATATGAAAATGGATTGGACTAAATACATACTCGCGTTCCTTATAACGGTCGCCATCTTTGCGACGGCGTTTTACATTGCTTCTTCTATAGATAGCCGCCGCATCGCAGACATCCGCACCACCGAAACAAACATCTCTATAGACCTCCTTTCAACTGAAACGCAGTTTGAGCTCTTGGGCAATCTCGACTGTCAGGCTATAAAAGAGAATCCTATTCTCTCCGACCAGCTCAATGCTATAGCAGAGCGCCTCTCCTACGCAGAGAACAATCTTGGCGTTAATAACCCTGAGGTTATCCAGCTGAAGAAGCAGTATTCGCTCCTTCAGATCAAAGACTATATTTTGATGCAACAGATAGGTAAGAAGTGTGGCCAGAAAATGGTCTCCATACTCTACTTCTACACCAACGAAGGCAACTGCGAGGACTGTAAACGCTCAGCAGACGTGCTCACCTACCTGAGGCAGACCTACCCCGAGCTGCGTGTGTACTCCTTCGACTACAACCTCGACCTCTCGGCCCTACGCACACTTATTTCACTCAACAAAGTTGACGCAACAAAGCTCCCAGCGGTCATCGCACCGGGTCACACTCCTATATACGGCTTCCATAATGTAGAAGACATGGAGTCTCTCCTGCCGGAGCTCAAAACGCTCGCTTCCACCACTTCGGCAACAAGCACGAAGACTAAATAAGGCTTTATTGAGCTACAGTTGACAAGTACTCTATTTTGGAGTATTATATACATACGCAAGCTGTTGGCTAATCAGGCATTGCGATGAGGTCTTCTGCCCTTCAGCCGCTCCCTCTAAGGAATAAAAAGCGGGCAGTAATCCTGGTTTGTTAACTCAAACTCAGGAGACGATCATGTGCGATTGTGAAGAATACAAGGAACTTGAAGCACGCCTTCAGACGTTAGAGGAGGAGTGCTATCGGCTCTTCGATGAGCGTGACGACTTTAAAGCTGAGTGTGACGAGCTCAAACAACGTCTGAGCGAGCTTGAGCACTATATGGAGTGGATGGAGAAATGCCGAAAGGAAACCATCCAGTTCCGACTCTTAGACCGGACGTGGTGGAAGTTCTTTTTCTACTACGTTCACATAGTCCTGGACAAGGACTGACCCCAGAGCCCTGAGATAACATCAAGGGGTTCTTTTTTATACAAACACTACTTGGAGCCGCCCCCCGGGCTTGAACCGGGGACCTTCGCTTTACAAAAGCGTTGCTCTACCAACTGAGCTAGGGCGGCGAATTTTATCTTAATACAACGAACGGTCTTCTTCGGTCTCTGTCTCAAGCTGCTTCTTATACTCGCCCACTTCCTTGAGAAACGCAGATGCCTCACCGCGTTTTGGCTCCGGATTAAACTTGTCACGCAAGTACACGAGCGCATTATGAAGCGAGGTTTCAACCTTAAGCACCATGCGCGCAAGTGTCACCTTTACTGCTTCGCGCGCGCGGTCAAAAACTGCGAGCACGCCTTCGCGCGCGAGCCCTGGTATAACCCGTTCTACCAACACCAAACAGGTCTTAAAGAACAGGTTTATCTGCGGTCGTACAGGCGCCAGCATGACCTTGCCGGTTGAAAGCTCCACTTGCTTAAGTGTCAGAAGCGCAGCAAGCGCGCCTACAGACACAAACAACGTTATGGTGAAAAATTGCACCATGAATTGAGTGTACCCTATTTATTTAACCGAGAAAAACGCCAGGTTGGAAAGCACGACGCGCTCGCCAAACTTCTGTGTTGCAGCGGCTATCATGTCGCCGACGGTCTTTGAAGGATCTTTGATGAACGGTTGCGTGAGCACCTCCTCCACCGTAGCTGGGCGCATAGCCGCAGCGTGCATCGCAATGTCACGCGCAAGCGCCACAAACTCATCGTTCTTGGAAACGAAGTCGGTCTCGCTTGAAAGGAGCACGAGGCTGCCCATCTGCAAGGTGCTGTGGATGTAGGATGCGACCGTTCCGGCTCCGAGCTCGCGGTCTGCCTTCTTAGCAGCAGCAACGGCACTCTTAGCGCTCAAGATAGCAAGAGCTTTGTCCATGTCGCCATCTGCCTCAACCAGCGCCTTCTTGCACTCCATCACCGAGATACCGGTCTTGTCGCGCAGCTGCTTAACAATGTCAGAAGTTATTTCCATAGCAAAAAGTAAAAGTTAAATTGCGTGTGCCTTCAGTATACCTCGAAGCACTCGTTACGCGCGAGAAACGATCGAGGTTGCAGGAGCTGCGTTGTCGCGAAGCTCAGAGAGGTTAGCTTCGTAGGTCTTAGCCACCTCATCGAGGATGAGCGTTATAGACTGTACCGCTGCATCGTTTGCAGGAATAGGGTACGTGATGCTCTTAATGTCGCAGTCGGTATTAAGGAGTGCCATAACCGGAATGTTAAGCTGGCGTGCCTCTTCAACAGCGCCTGCCTCCTTCTTTGAGTCTACCACAAAGAGCGCATCAGGAAGCTTGGTCATACCCTTGAGACCGCCAAACATAGCCTCGAGGTCGGTGATCTCGCGGTCTATAAGAAGGCGCTCGTGCTTAGTAAACTTGCCGAGCTCACCCTTCTCGCGCATGTCGCTAAGGTCGGTCAAGCGCGTGAGGCGGCGGTTGATTTCAGAGAAGTTGGTGAGGGTGCCACCTATCCAGCGGCCTGCAGCGT
>CAYPJX010000031.1:0-10099 GCA_964411175.1 uncultured Candidatus Saccharibacteria bacterium
CTCTCCGGCGGTGTCGACTCGGCGGTGGTTGCGGCGTTGCTTGCCGAGGCTATTGGCCCCGAACAAGTGCTCGCGGTCAATATGCCAACCGAGTTCAACTCGGCGACGACCAAGAACCTGGCGCGCGAATGCGCTGAGAACTTGGGCATCGAGTATCGCATCTCGCCCATTCAGGATGTGTACGAGGCAGAACTTCGCGCGCATGAGGCACTCGGCCTCACGCCGACGAAGCTCGTCAAGGAAAATATCCAGGCGCGCGTTCGTGGACACCGGCTCGCCGGTATTGCGGCAGAGTATAAGGGCGTCTTCACCTGCAACGGCAACAAAACCGAGGTGGCGCTCAACTACTTCACCCTCTACGGTGACGGTGCGGGCGCAGTGGCCCTCATCGGCGACCTGTGGAAGGGGCAAGTCTACGAGCTCGCGCGCTACATGAACCAGCGTGCGGGCCGCGAGGTGATCCCGCAGGGGATCATCGACATCGTGCCTTCGGCCGAACTGTCGGCCGACCAGAATGTCGATGAAGGGAAAGGAGACCCGATCTTCTACCCCTATCACGACAAGCTCTTGCGTGCCTTCATCGAAAAGCGCTGGGACCCGAAAGCGGTCATGGAGCGTTTCCTCCGTGGCACGCTCGAGCACGACCTCGGCTGCGAGACGGGCACGGTCGACAAGTACTTCCCGAACAAGGAGTTCTTTGTCGAGAATCTCGAGTGGGCATGGCGAGGGGTCAACACCGAGTTCAAGCGGCACCAGCTGCCGCCGGTGTTCATCACGTCGCGTCGTGCCTTCGGGTTTGACCGGCGCGACACGCTCGCGAATGCCTATCTGACGGAGGGCTACCTCGCACTGCGCGAGCAGTACCTCAAGCAGGCCGCGTAGGTTTCTTCACACTGAGCTGGCGGGAGTTTCACAACTCCCGCCGGATCTTTTTTCAAATTAGTGACTTGCATCAAATTTTTTTGAAACAAATCACTGCTTTGAAAAGCAGGGACGTTCTTTCAACAATCACACGAAGGGAATATGCCGTGAAGCATTTTACCGACTTGGTAGGCAAGGCGATCGACCTTGCGCACAGCAAGTTCGAACCGCCAGTACGCTCGCTCATGGACGTGGACTTCTACAAGTTCACCATGGGTCAGCTCATCTACTCGAAGTTCGCCGGCACCGAAGTCACCTTTACGCTCATCGTGCGCAGTCGCGACATCGACCTCGGCAGCTACGTGAGCGAGCAGGAACTCCGCGACTCGCTCGACCACATGATGTCGCTTGCATTCTCGCGTACCGACCTCTACTGGATGCGCGGTATCGACCTCTACGGCCGGTACATGTTCAAGGAGCCGTACCTCGACTTCCTGCGGAACTTCAAGCTCCCGCAGTACTCGCTCGAATATGTGCGTCATGGCGACAAGACGCAGATCGAACTCACCTTCAAGGGTGCGTGGGAATACGTCTCGCCGTGGGAAACGCTTGCGCTCGGGGCTGTCTCCGAGCTCTACTACCGGGGAGTGATGCGAAGCCTCAGCGAGTACCAGATCGACGTCGCCTACATCAGGGCGGCCGACACGCTGTATCGCAAGCTCGAGAAGCTCTCTCGCCACAAGAAGGTTACCTTCGCCGACTTCGGTCAGCGCAGGCGGCACAGCTTCCTGTGGCAGCAGTTCGTGCTCGGCAAGGCCAAGCAAGCACTGGGCTCCCAGTTCACCGGCACGTCCAATACCTGGATGGCGTTCAAGCACGACCTGGTGCCCATCGGCACCAACGCGCATGAACTTCCGATGGTGTTGACCGCGCTCGCCAACTCCGACGACGAGATGCGCGACGCGCAGTACCAGGTGCTGCGTCTCTGGGAGGAACTCTACGAAGGCGGTCTTCGCGTCTTCCTCCCCGACACTTACGGCACCGACCAGTTCCTTGCGAATGTGCCGGCGGACATCAAGCTCGAATCGTGGCGCGGCATGCGCCAAGACTCGGGCGACCCGATCTCCGAAGGCAACAAGTACATCAACTGGCTGCATCGCAAGCAGGTGGACCCTAAGGGCAAGCTCGTCATTTTCTCCGATGGGCTCGACGTCGACGAAATGGTTCGCTACCAGCGGTACTTCGACGGCCAGACCAACACCACGAACGGCTGGGGCACCCTCCTCACCAATGACTTCCGCGAAGCGGCGCCGGACGACAGTCTCAAGCCCTTCTCGATCGTCTGCAAGGTGACCGAGGTGAACGGCCGGCCGGCGGTGAAGCTCTCCAACAACCCGGAGAAGGCCACCGGCCCCAAGGAGGAGGTCGAACGCTACAAGCGAGTGTTCGGCATCGAAGGCCAGGTCGACCGCAAGGTTCTCGTGTGAACCACTCTACGAAAAGAAAAAGAAAGAGCCCCGACGCGCATGCGCGTCGGGGCATTTATTTTTGCAAAACCGCTGTAGGTCAGTTACGCGGCTTCGCGCAGCTGAGTCTCGCGGTATGCGAGGAAGACCTCGCCGATCTCCTGGTGCCAAGGCACCACTTCGGTATTGAAGTGTTCGGGGTTGAGCCACTTCACGTAGTCGACGTCGTCGCCGGCCACCGGGTCGCCGCCCTGGTACTCGGCGACGTAGAAGTTGGTCAGCACACCGTCGCCGGTGCCACGGTACGGTGGGTCGTCGACCGTCCGGTTGCCGAGCAGGGTGATCGGGCCGATAGTGATACCGAGGATCTCCTCGCCGCGTTCGCGGATAGCCGTAGTGCCAGCGTCATGGTCCGCCTTTTCAACATGACCGCCCATGAAGGCGAGCTTGCCGCTGTGGGCATTTTTGCCAGTCATGAGCAGACGGTCGGTCTTGCGGTCCCAGATAGCGAGGTCGCTCGTCGAGTAGATGTAGCTGTACCGGTGCTCCTGGTCCCAGATGATCGCCGCACGCGCGTCGCGCGTGTGGGGAAACTCGACCATGCGCCGCAGCTCGGTGCCGCTCATCTTGAACGGGGAGTCGAGCAACTCGGTCTCGAACGAACCCTTGTATGGGTACTTGCAGGCAGGGTCGGCGATGCTGTCGCGTGCGCCGTAGATGACGGCACCGTAACCCGGGTACTCGATGCCGATGAGCTGGTCGAGTTGCTTCGACCAGATCTCGTGCGAGAACGGGTGGTCGTCGAGCGGCTTGATCGTGAGGCGAGGCATGTTGGGGAACGTCTGTTCCACCATGGCCTTGCGCTCGCGGAAGGTGAGCGGGTCTTTTTTGGTGCGCACGCCGCCGTGCACGCCGAGGATGAGCAGCACCTTGTGGTGCCTGCTCGCCACCTGTTCAACGAGCCACTTGTGGCCGTCGTGAAGCTCGGGTATCTGGAAGCGGGCGACGATAACGCCCACATTCTGCAAATCTTTTGCCATGTAGTCCTCCTGTGTTGTTGCGAAAGTGCAACTAAGTGTAGTATATACACTTAGTATCAGACGGTCAAGTCTGCTGGTAGTATTTAAACTACAAAATTTCTATTTCGTCAACCTTACCTGAAGCAAAGCGGTAGAGCTGTGCAGGGCGGTAGGGACCGTCGGCCTTCTTTGAAGGGAGTGCCTCAAGCACATCGAGCTTTAATATTTTCTTGCGGAAGTTGCGTTTGTCGAGCGGCTCGCTGAGTACACACTCATACGCACGCTCAAGTTCGGTTAGGGTAAAGTCTTTCGGCATGAGTTTGCCAAGCAGGGTGGTGTAGCGGGCGCGTGAGCGGATGCGCATAAGTGCCATGGCAAGCATGTCGTCATGGTCGTAGGCGAGTTTCTTTGCTTTTGCGACAGGGAGCCAATATGTCTCAGTAGTGTTTTCTTTTTCTTCGTCACTGAGCTTTTCCCACGGTACAAACCCGAGGTACGCCACTGCTACTACGCGGTTGCGCTTGTCACGGTTAACTTCGCTAAAGGTGTAGAGTTGTTCGAAATATATTTTACGTGCTGCAACCAACCCCTTTTCCTCAATGTTGCGGCGAGCAGCATCTTCAGCAGTCTCATGCTCGCGCAATATACCGCCCGGGAGCCCTGCGTGGTTAGGGAAATGTGGGGGGCGCACCACATGGGTGAGGCGTACCAGAAGCTCGTTGTCGCGCATAGTAAAAAGCGCAACATCGCTTGCGAGTACCGCAAAGCGCAGCATCTCAGGTGCTTTACTCATAGCTCTATTGTATAGCAGAAGTTACTTATTGTCAATAGTACACTAATTATCCCTAACAGAAACCCCGCGGTGTGCGGGGTTTTGTTTTTATAGCCCTATCAGTGAAAGGAATCCTTTAAGAAGTGTTGCGCCAAGGTTGTCTCCCGAGCCGCTCTCATCTGCTTTTGGCGGGCGAGGAGGTTTTGCGTCGCTGTTTATAGGCCTTACCGTGCCATTCATCATGCCGTTCTTTGGTGGCATGCCAGTACTTGAGCCCATGCGGCGCTCACCTTCGCCTTTTATCATGCCTGGGGTCGAGCTACCAAACTTTTCACGCATCTCTTCTCCGCGCTCGCGGCCTGGCGTGGTGCTTGAGAGTATGCCTTTAACTGCGTCGCGCGTAGTACTCCCCATGCGCGGACGGCCGTCCATCATAGGCATAGTTGAACTTCCTATGCGCTTCATCATAGGAGACGTGCTGCCCATCTTTGGCTTAAGACCGTTTTCCTCAGCAAAAGAGCGGCACTCGTCGCGGTGTGACGGGTCGGTGCAGTATGCTTTGCAGCTTTCAGCCGAAGTGCATGCGCCTGGGCCTTCTCCTGCACTTATTTTCTTAATGAGGGAAACTTTTTCCTCGGAGATAAGCTTATGCTCCTGAGCAAACGAAAGACACTCCTCGCGATGTGATGAGTCGCTGCAGTACGCAATGCATGAGTCTTTGCTGTTACAACTACCCGGACCCTTCTTTGAGATAACTATTTTTGCAGCTGCTATCTTTTCTTTGCTCATGAGGCCAACCTTTTGCGCATAGGCAAGACACGCGCTCTTGTTTGCACCCTGTTCGCAGTAGGCTTTGCACGCTTCTCTCGAAGAGCAGTTGCCAAGCTCGGCAATAGGGAAGGTTACCTTCGACATAGCACTCGTGCTCGCCACAGCGGTTGCAGTAACGGTAGGTTCTACTGAATTTTCTTCAGCAAGTGCCATGCTTGCCCCTCCAAACATGAGCGAGAGTACCGCGAGCGTTCGTATGAGAGTGTACATAAATTACTGGAATGGGTTAGTTTGTATGTCGCTCGCTGGGTTGGTGTCTACCTCTGTGTAGGTTTCTGCGGTTGCATCTGCCTCAGCCTGTGCTTGCGCCTGCTGTGCTACCTGCTCTTGTATTGCTTGTGTGTCGGCAGTGGTTTTAAGGTACATCGCCTGGAACTGCTGTGCGTAATATCCTGCAGCACCACCAAGTGCGAGCCCTAAAATAAGTGCAATAGTTACCGCAATGCCGGTGTGAGAGCGTGGGGCAGAAGCAGCAACTGGAGCCGCTTGGGGTGGGGGTGGAGGCGGCGTTTGCACGATATGCGGGGTCTGCACCACTGGTTGTGGAGGAGGTGGCGGGGGTGGAGGTGTTTGCATAACGGGCGGTGGCGCTACCGGAGCAGGAGACGGTGCTGCTTGGGGTTGCGGAGGCGTTTGTGAGGGAGGCATGTAACGTGAGGGCTAATTGATAATCCTACTGGTAAGTATACGGCGACTCTTGCGTACAACTTACATGTGTGTTGATAACTGTTTTTAGGAACATGCGTCTCACCTCTTGGCTTATACTATATATATGAAACAGATCATCGCGACTACCGTGCTTTTACTCTTGGTCGCAGGCGGTTATTTTGCCTGGAAGCTCTATGGCCAGGGCCCAAGTGAGGTGCCTATACACATCGCGGCGTTCTCCTGTGAGCAGGGTAAAACCATCGGTACCGTTTTCTACAATAGTAAAGTTGAGCTCACACTAAGCGACGGGCGCAAGTTTAGCCTCCCGCAGGCCGTCTCTGCTTCGGGAGCGCGTTATGCTAATGCAGACGAGTCGTTTGTATTTTGGAACAAAGGCAACACGGCGTTCATTACTGAAGGTAAGAGCGGAACACCCACCACTACCTACAGCAACTGTGTTACCGGTGGCGAAGACTCAAGCACGCCACAGAACGACATGACCTCCTACTCCTACCCGCCGCTCGGCTTTTCTATCAAGTACCCTAAGGGCTACGCGCTCGACGAGTCGTATATGTACCAAGGGCTAGGCGAGGAAGGTATCCCCGGTATTAAAGTTTCCGTACCGGCAAGCATAACCGACGGCACTAACCTCTCAAGCGACACAGGACTCTCTGTTGAGTACCTACCTAACGCGCAGAGCTGTGCGGGCGGGCTCTTCCTCTATGACAACCCTGCGTCGGCTGTGCAGAACGACGGCGGCATAAACTACTCGGTTGCTACTACCTCAGGTGCAGGTGCCGGCAATATATATGAAGAGTATGTGTACGCACTCGCCGGGCAAAACCCATGCATCGCTATCCGTTACTTCATCCACTACACGCAGATAGGCAACTACCCAGCAGGCACGAAAAAAGAGTTCAGCAGAACGGCATTACTCGCGCAGTTCGACCAGATACGTCATTCGCTCACGCTTAAAAACCAGGCAGAGTAACTTTGTATGATGCGTGCCGCACTATTCGCCACCTTTGCGCTCTTGTGTGCTCTGCTCTCTGTAGTATTGACCCTTACCTATGTAGACCGAGCGAGTGGGCCCTATATCTATAAAACAGTTGCAGAAGCACCCACTACAACGGTGGCACTCGTGCTGGGGGCGTCGGTATTTAGAAACGGGGACCTTTCGGGTGTCTTGGCTGCGCGCGCCGAGCGCGCGATAGAGCTCTATCGTGCCGGCAAAGTTTCGAAAATTCTTGTTACGGGCGACAACAGCGAAGTCTCTCACAACGAGGTAAACCCAGTGGGCAACTACCTCGTGCGTGCAGGCATACCTAAAGAAGATATCTTTCTCGACCACGCAGGGTTCGACACCTACTCATCGATGTTTCGCGCCAAGCACGTCTTTATGGCAGAACACATGACGGTGGTGTCACAGCGGTTTCACTTGGCACGTGCCGTGTATATCGCACGAGCACTTGGGGTAGATGCTATAGGTGTGGAGGCTGAGGGTAATGCCCTCACCTACAACACTGTGCGCGAAGTGCCGGCAACGCTTAAAGCACTGTTTGACCTTAAGGTCAACCGCCAACCAAAATTTTTAGGAGAGCCGTTTCCTCTAACTGGTAGCAGCACTCCCACCTGGGCCGACGGTACGTCGACACCAGAACAATAGCAGCCTCTTTGTTATCGTGTATAGTGGCGGCATATGGCCACGCACCCATTTGAAAAGATGTTTGAAAAGGCGCTGCGCAAAAGCACCTCCGAGGAAAACTTGGTGGTAGAGGAGGCAGAGGCGCTCTATAAAAAGGGCTATAGCCCAGATGAGATCCACTCGGTGCTCATACACCTACGCGACGCGCTCATCAACGACGCCGACGTCGAGCTCGTCTCCGAAGCTGTCGATTCTATTGATAGGTATTTGTAAGTGTGCGGTATTATAGAGAGGTTATGCCTCAGGATATCCGGATACCCAGTAAGTACAGCGAGCATCTTCTCATTAAATTCGACGAAATGATGTTCGACGTGGTGCGGCACACTAACGCCGAGCTTATACTCTTTGCCTCGCAGTGGTACGAGAAGGGCGAGCTCCACTTGGTGCACAAACATCGCGCGCTTTACTACGTAAACATGGGTGTGGCACACGAGCTCTCACTAGAGGAACTTGAGGCAGAGCGTTTCAACATTTACCTTCTGCTCGAGAGTCTCGACATGCAAGAAGAGTAGTATGAGTATCGTCACCTATTACCTCTACATACTCACGTGCGCAGACCGCACGCTCTACACCGGTATTACTACCGACGTGAAGAAGCGCGTCGACGAACACAACCGGGGCGTGGTAGGCGCCAAATATACACGCTCAAGGCTCCCGGTCTTTGTAAGCTACGTTAAAGAGGTGGGAGAGAGGTCTGAGGCACTGCGCGAGGAATACAAGATGAAGCAGTTGCCGCGAGCGGCAAAGCTTAAGCTCATTAAAGAGCAAGCAAAAACAAAACGGCGCCCGTAGGGCGCTCTCGTTTTTAGAGAACGTAGCCTTCTCGGCACCGCTGCGCAACTCTTGCGTACTCTGGTACACTAGGGTGCGTATGGCAGTATTTTTGGCATTGGGGCTTATTATCGGTGGTCTTGCGGTGGCGTTTGTGTTTCAAAATGCAGAACCGGTTACGGTTTCGGTGCTTTTGTGGCAGCAGAGCGCCTCGCTCTCTGTGGTACTCATGGTGGCACTTGCGGCGGGTTTTGCGGTGGCGCTGTGTCTCATACTCCCTTCACTTGTTAAAGCGAAGTGGCAGGTGCGCGTTCTTATGAAGCGCAACAAAAAACTCGAGGAGGACCTTATGATCTACGACCCGACTCCTTCTAAAGTGACAGAGCCGGCGCCGGTTGACCGTGAAGATGTGGTTGATATCGACGAGGAAGCAAAGTAACACTAGTGTTATTGCACTCGCTGCGTTAGCATTATAGGTATGCATAAATCAGCACTTATTGTCATTCCCATAGCGCTCGTTATTTTAGGAGGCATATGGTATTACACATTTGGTCTGCCGGGTGGCAAAGCACAGAGCGACCAGTACGCAACTACCACCGGCCAAACACTAGTGCCGCAGACTAGTGCCGCGGCAAACACCCCAGGTGGCACCGACCCCAACCAGGCACAGCTCGCAAACCCGGGTACTATTACAAACGATAATAAAAAAATCATGCAGGCAACACTTCATACCAACCAGGGCGACATCACTATCGAGTTTACGAGCGACGGCTCTACTCCTAACACGGTTGCCAACTTTATAAAGCTTGCACAAGAGGGCTTTTATAACGGCACTAAGTTTCACCGAGTTATCAAGGGCTTTATGGTCCAGGGTGGCGACCCACTTACCAAAGACGACTCCATGGCTGCGCGTTGGGGCACCGGCGGTCCAGGGTACCAGTTTGCCGACGAGCTTACTGCCAACAACCACAACGTTATCGGCACTATTTCGATGGCGAACGCAGGCCCTAACACCAACGGTTCACAGTTCTTCATCAACACTGCTAACAACAACTTCCTCGATGGTAAGCACACGGTATTCGGCAAGGTTATTGCTGGTATGGATGTAGTAACCAAGATAGAAAACACGGCAACTGGTCAGAACGACCGCCCTACAACTGCGATGGTGATAAACTCGATCGACCTCAAGTAGTTACAAGCATATGTTCCGCACCTATCGCGTGCGACGCAGACGAAAAGCCTCTCAGGCGAGCGTAGCGCGGTATGAGGAGTATAAGGAAGCCGCGCGTGCGCTCGTGCACGCGCGGCTTCTGCATTTTGCGCCGCTCCTAAACGTTACCTACAAAAAAGTCTTCATAAAAAACAGCCGCACCCGCTGGGGGAGCTGCTCCAAGCTCGGCAACCTAAACTTTAACTACCGCCTTGCGCTCCTTTCACCCGAACTTGCCGACTATGTGGTGGTGCACGAGCTGTGCCACCTCCTGCACTTTAACCATTCAAAGGTGTTTTGGGATGAGGTAGGGAAACTGCTGCCAGAGTGGCAGAGGCTCCGCACCGAGCTTAGGAAGATTCATTTTTGAGTTACCCACAGGAAAATTTCGCAATCGAGAAGATGTAGTGTATAATAAATAAAAGGAGTTCTTCGTGCGATTCACATCAAGTTCCCATCCCGAAACTGATCATAGGAGCAGATCATGCCGCTTTATACCGACACGGAAGCAACACAGGACGGCAAGGACCAAACCAAGAATCAACGTTCGACACTCGTCACATTCATTGTGGCCATCGTCGTGATAGCGATGGGTTGTTTGATGTTTCTTCCTCGCTGAAAGGCGAGAACACGTGTTCCCAGCGCGGCTCATGGAGAGCCGCGCTGGGTTGTATATGGCTGGCGCTCTGCGCCAGTTTTTTCGTAAGAAAAAACCGCAGGCCCCGTGGGGCCTGCGGTGCGGTTACTCTTGGATGATGATCTCAACCTGACTTCTTTTGTACGACTGTGTCAGGTCGTAAAACAGCTTTGCGTGCT
>CAYPJX010000032.1:0-9752 GCA_964411175.1 uncultured Candidatus Saccharibacteria bacterium
TCACACTCCGGGTCTATAGGGCCGAAGTCTTCTTTAAACTCTTTGTTCTCGATGATTATCTTGCCACTCTTTGTATAGAGCGAACCGCCGCGGCCATTGCGGGTTGGGAGCACACAGTCGAAGGTGTCTATGCCTGCCTCTACGCCTATAAAAATATCTTCCGGCTCGCCTATACCGAGCAGGTGGCGTGGTTTTTCCTTCGGTAGTTCACGGTTCACCTGGTCCAAAATTCCTAAAATATCGTCCTTGCTAAAAGAGCCGCCGATACCGTAGCCGTCGAAGTCCATGTCGGCCAACACCTTTGCGCTTTCTATACGCAGGTCGCTAAAGCGGCCACCTTGTACGATGCCGTAGATGCCCTGCTTAGCGTTTTTCTCTACGTTGCCGCGGTGCGCACGCAAGCTTCGACGTGCCCACTCGTGCGTGCGGTCCATCGCCTCCTTCTGGTAGTCGTAATCGGCCGCAGGCGAAGTGCATTCGTCGAACGCATAAATAATGTCAGCACCGAGGCCATGCTGTATCTCTATCGAGCGCTCGGGGGTAAAACGGTGCAGGCTGCCGTCGATATGCGAAGTAAAGGACACACCCTCCTCGTCGACTATGGCAAGCTTGCCGTGCGAGGTCGCCAGCTCTTCGTTGTAGACCGCAACACCTTCGTCGTGCTTTTTAACTACGTCGTCCGCGGCGGCAGAAAGCTTTGAGAGTTTTTTGCCAAATCCTTCGCCGAGGCTAAACACCTGAAAGCCGCCGGAGTCTGTCATGGTAGGGCCGTCCCAGTGCATAAATTTGTGCACACCACCGGCTTTGTCTATAAGTTTCTCACCAGGGCTTAGGTAGAGATGGTAGGTGTTGGTAATGATCCCCTGCACACCAAGCTCTTTAAAGTACTCGGTGGGTACGCCCTTAGCAGTAGCTTTGGTAGCCACCACCATAAACGCTGGTGTTTGTATGTCGCCGTGAGGTGTATGTAAAACGCCGGCTCGGGCGAGCGAGCCGGGCATTTCATGGGTAATGTCGAGTCGTATAGGGCGCACAACTACTGTTGTACCGCAGGTGCCTTGCCTGTAGCAAGGAGCTCTACTTCAAATATAAGTGTAGCGTTCGGAGGTATCGGGCCGTAACCATTTTCTCCATAAGCCAAGTCAGACGGTATAACCAGTAAGCGTTTACCTCCAACCTTCATACCCATAAGGCCTTGGTCCCAACCGGGGATCACCTGCCCTGCGCCAAGCACAAATTGTATCGGACGCTTACCAACCGAGGTATCAAAAACAGTGCCGTCTTGGAGCTTGCCAGTGTAGTTAACGGTCAAAAGGTCACCAAGTTGTGCCTCTACTCCTGTGCCTACCACTTCATCTTGAGAGATAAGTTTGGAAGCGTTTGTTGCGGTAGCTGCAGCCGGAGCTGCGGCCATATTTTTTGCCTCAAATGGATTTGTAAACGCGAAAAAAATAGCGAGAACTGCAAATGAAGCCGCAATAGCTATGCCATTTCTAAGTTTAGTATTCATACCCATAGGATACCGCTCTTGCGCCCCTATGCAACATCTATTTATCCCCCAAAAGCTCCGTTGCTGCTCCGGTACCTATTTGTATAGACGGAACAGATTCAAGAAGAGACGCCGTTTGGGCACGTGGTGCCATGTAAGAAGGAAGTGCAGTGCCATTAAGGAGCCACAAAAATCCTGCTATACCTGCCACCAGCGCACCGCCAGCAACAAGTTCCCCCGGTTGTATCTCTATATGTATAAAAACAGCGAGTGCAGTAAGGACCGCAAGCAACGACGCAATAGTGATGAGTATCCAAGATGCTGAGCTGCTTGACGCTTGGCTTGCGCGCAAGAATGTTTGCGCCTCGGCGCGTGAAGAAGACTCTGGCGTCTGCTGTGCCGCTATAGGAGCCGGCATTTCAGGAGCAGTTGCGGTTGCGGCAGGTTGCACCTCTTTTATATTTTGCGTTTGAGTTTGTGCACCTGCAACGGTCTTACTTGGCGAAGCTCCCTCTCCAGCCGTGTTTATATCAGCAACAGTTTGTGAGACAACTGCAGTGGCAACCTCTTCTGGTGGTGCACCAAAATACTGCACCACAAAAGTAGCAGGCTGGCCTTGGTAGATACCCTCAGCTATACCAATACCTATTTCTGTATATGTTTCTTTTACGATATTTGCGCGATGGGTCGGAGACGCCATCCACGCACGCACTACATCTGCCGACTGGTCGAAACGCACCGCTAAATTTTCACCTGCATAGCGGTAACGGTAACCCGCTTCGCTTATCCAACTCCACGGCTCCTTGCCGTCTGGCCCGGTATGTGAAAAGTACCCCTTTGCTGCCATGTCTTCTGCTTTATGCTGTGCCGCGAGTGCCAACTGTGCGTTTTCTATAAGTGCTTTTCCTCCTAGGTTTGAACGCTCAACATTAGTAAGTGCAATTACTTCACCCGGCAAGACTGCAGAAAGCATTTGGTATGCCGACTGCCCCGCCAAAAGAGATGCGACAAATATACTCTCTGCAGTGAGAACAATAGTAAGGAAAAACAACAGCCATGGCTTACGCAAAAGATGCGGCCTAAAGGCGTTTTCGTGTCCTGGTAAAAAATGACCAGTTACGATTTTTAAAAACTCCCGCATGCCAAAATAATAGCACGCGAAAATGCCTCTTTTCAGGAGGGTGTATACTTTTTATATGCACATCGGGCGCGTGATAGTTCTTGTGGCTATAGTTTGTATGCCCCTCACCTCGTTTGCGGCAGGGTTTGCCAAACAATCTCTTTTCCTTTCAAAATCGCCGGTCACAGAGGGCGACTCGGTGCTTATACACAGCGTGGTGCAAAACGACGCCGACATCTCGTTTAACGGATCGTTGGTTGTATTTGCACAAGAAACTTCGGGTGAGAAGCAGAAAGTGGGTACCGTATCGGTCTCTATCGCTGCCTCAGGAGCAAACACGGTCTCTGTTTCGTGGAAGCCTTTGGCAGGCACTTATACGGTAACGGCAGAGCTCACTAAAATAGACGGTACGGTGGTTGAAACACAGACCGCGCGGTTTACTATTAACGAAAAACCTAAACCAGCTAGCAGCGAAGCCGTTATTATAGAAGAAAATAGCGAGGTGGCGCCTTCAGACGATCTTCAGAAACAACTTTCTTCTTTCTCTCCTTCTGCAGCGAAGGTCGGCGAACCTGTTTTTAAAACCATAGACTCTCTCCGTACACAGACCGGCCGTCTCCTCGACCAAGGCATTAGCTGGTCGAAGTCGAAGGTGGGTAGTAAAAACCCCGGTGAGGTGCTTGGGGAAAGCACGAAAGACCTCTCCCCTGTGGGGCTATTCGGGTCTGCTCAAGATCTCGCCGCGGTTGTTGTACTTTATCTGTTTTCTGCACTCAAATGGATCATAGCCAACCCGGCTATCTGCTACCCAGTTATCGCTATCGCGTTTCTCTATGGACTATGGCGCCTCTTCGTGCGCTTTAGGAGACCGTCCTACTACTAGCAGTGATTCTAGCGGACCAAAAAGACAGCACGCGCCGTGACCGAAACAACCTTGTCTACTGTGGAAGTGTCGTATGAACCGTAGTCGTCTACATTGGTGGAGTTGGGAGCCAATACTTGTACCACACCGGAGGATGCACTCTTAAGTTTGCCGACCGAGCCACCACCACTTGAAGCTATGGAGTTTGCTCGTGCTCGTGCATCCTTTACTGCATCACTAAGGAGCGAGACTCGTAGCTCGGGCAGATTGGTGATGTAGTACTCCGGCTGGCGAGGCGTTGCCTGTATACCACGGTCCAAAAGTGCGCTGGTATTCTGCGCCAAGGTCGCTATCTTTTCCACATTAGTAGACTGTATAGTGATTTCCTGATGCACGTTGTAGCGCATAGGTTCTCCGCTCGTACGTTGATAGCTCCAGTCCTGGTCGGCAGAAACCGTGTTTGCGGTTATATTTTCAGGAGCGATACCCATAGTCTTAAAGTAAGAAATTGCTGAGGCAGTGTCGCGCTCTACTTCTTTATACGCAGAAGAAAGGCTGCCCTCGTACGCTGAGTGAGACACGCTGATCACCCATTTTGCATTATCAGCAGTAACGTTTTGTTTTGCAGAGCCGGTAACAGAAAGTGTGTTATCGAGTGCGCGGATGGCATACATGCTATAGGAAACCGCAACTGCACTTATAAACATACCGAACCCTAAGACTACAGACGGGAGCAGAAACGGGCGGTCGATGAACGATTCTTTAGCCATATGATTATTATTTCTTCTTAGTATTAATAAAATGCCACACGCTTAAGCCAAACAGCACCAGGGTTATCACGGCTGAAATGCCACAGTATAGACACATCGCATGGATCACCAAGAGTTGGAAGAGTTCAAACGCAATTGAGCATAGGAGGCCCACACCGGTGTAGCCGAGCATGGCAAAGCGAAGCGCTTTAGAGCGCGGCTCCCACGCCAAGAGCACTGCGAGGCATAAGAGGTAGGCATAGTAGAGGAGCCCTAAGTATGCGAGCGGCACATTAAGACTGTAGAGGGAGGCCGAGGGGTGCGTAAGCACCGTCTCACAGCCACCAATAGCGCACGATGGTATAAGGTCTAAAAAGTGGTTATAGGAGAGGTAGAGCGTGTCGGCAATACCAACGAGCGCAGCAGAAATGATATAAAACGGCGCGAGTAGTGGTTTGGTCTGTTCCATAGTTATTTAAATTGTACCGATTTCAGCATAGTTTGAAAATCAGTACGGATAGGGTCTTGTGCGTCTGCCCAGCTAACCTCAAAGAGATATATGTTGTCGTTATATGCAACTACTAATGCATCACTTTCAAAAAGTCCTGAATGTGTGTAGCTGACCGCGGACTTTCCTCCTAGGGTCGTTGGTGTAAGTGGTTGGTTGTTTGAAAGCGCATAGTTGGAGTGTGGGTCTCCAAGTACCCAGTCTTGGGGAGACTGGTTAGTAACGTTCGGGAAAATACCTATCGTGATAGCCACCGGCCCTTCAGAAGCGCCGTTCGCCTCGGCCTCAAGTTTTTCTTTCGTGCGTACAAGCATAAGGGAATTCCAAGAAGTGCTCTCGTCCTCAAGCGGATAGCTCTCAAACGTATAGGTGCGTGGATATTCAAAACGAATTCCCGCATCGTCGAAGACATACGGGGGTTGGTTTTTTTCCTCAACAGAAACGGGTGAAGGTACGCGCACAAGGAAGTACCACGCGCTAAACGTTGCCCCTCCCACCACTGCGGCTATAGCTAAAAAAACTCCAAACGCTTTCATGCTTACAGTATACCCTTTTGACGCTCATCTTCACGCTTCCTTACGGCGCTTTCATCCATACCAAAGTGATGCGCAACCTCGTGCCAGATAGTGTCACGGATGACCTTCCTTACAAGAGCGGAGCGGCGAGTGTTAAGACCAACACTGCGGAGCGCGTCGGCGCGAGCATAGGAATTTTCTAGCAAGAAAATATCCGTGTGGGGCGAGACACTCGCCGCAAGCTCTTTCTCAAGTAAATAGTCTGCTTCCTCCTCTATAGGCAGCTGAAAGAGCGTAATGGTGTCTGGGAGTGTAGCACCAAGGCCGTAGGAGTCGCCGCGCGCCGTGTGCGGCACGCCGCGGTAGTGGCCAAGCAGCGTTTCGTTTAGCCCTAGGCCCTCCTCGGCACGTAGCTCAAGCGATGGCTCACTCTCGATAAGAAACGCGACGTTTTCTATTTTTCGCTTAAAGTCTTCCGGTACCGCGTTTGGAAATTCTTCAGCGACCAGCCGTTCAAACTCTTCCCTCGGCATGGCTATTTAAGCAAGCTTTTAAACTTTGTTTCCACTTTTTCGAGCTTAGGCTCGATGATGAGCTGGCAGTACGGCGCATCTTTGTGCGCCTCGTAGTATTTTTTGTGGTAATCCTCCGCTGGGTAAAATGCCACAAACGGTTCCACCGCAGTCACAATGGGTTGCACATGCATGGTTTTATTGAGCACCATGATGTAATGCTCGGCCTTTTGCTTTTGCCGTTCGTTTTTATAAAAAATGACGGAGCGGTACTGCGGCCCGACGTCGTTTCCCTGCCGGTTGAGGCTGGTCGGGTCGTGTGTAGCAAAAAACACCTGCAAAATTTCTTCAAAAGAAACTGTGTCAGGCTCGTAGACTATTTTTATAACCTCAGCATGGCCGGTGGTGCCGGTTGAGACCTGCTCGTACGTTGGGTTTACTACCTTGCCGCCTGAGTAACCAGGCTCAACAGAAACCACCCCTTTTATTTTTTGAAATACGGCTTCGGTGCACCAAAAGCACCCATTGCCCACCACAACTTCCTCGGTGTCCATAGCACCATTGTACCGCGAACGAGCGTTAGCGTGAATCGCGCTTCTCGTGCGCATGGCGAACCACGCACGGGATGCACTCCGTCTGGCGCGGGCGGGTTTTGATGTAGCGGTTACCACAAGCACACACGAGCGTCTCGGTGCGGCGTGGGCGCTCAACGAACTTGCCCCACGTGTGTATGAGCTTCTCCTCCTCGTGCTCCTGCTTTGGAGCCTCCTTGCGGGGAGCCGCTGCTTTTACTACTTTTTTACTAACGCTTTTTTTCATAGGTTTTTGTGTGGTCGGCTAGTCAACAAACGTGAACGCTTTGCCGGTCTTGCCTCCGCGGCCGGTACGGCCGATGCGGTGTACGTAGTCTTCGTAGGTAGATGGAATGTCGTAGTTGATTACGTGAGACACGCCGGAGATATCGAGGCCGCGAGCTGCAACATCGGTTGCAACGAGGATAGTGGTTTGTCCGCGTTTAAAGCCGTCGAGTGCGCGCTGGCGCTGACCTTGGCTCTTGTTGCCGTGGATCGAAGCTGCTTTGAAACCCTTTTGTTCGAGCATCTTCGAAAGTTTTTCTACACCATGCTTGGTGCGACCGAAGATGAGCACACGGTCAAAACCTGGCTGGTTAAGAAGGTCGTGGAGTACCTCAACTTTATTTTTTGAGCCAACGCGAACAATGTCCTGCTCAACAGACTCTGAAGTCTCTTTGGTTTTGACGGATATAGAGACCGGTTCTTTCAAGTAGTTCTTGATAAGAGCTTCGATCTCGCGAGACATGGTTGCCGAGAAGAAGAGCGTATGACGCTCCTTGGGCAAAAGCGCCATGATGTCGGTAATAGGCTTAATGAAGCCCATGTCGAGCATGCGGTCTGCTTCGTCGAGCACTACCGAGGCGGTGCGGTCGAGTTTGAGTGCCTTGCGTTCAATAAGGTCTGCGAGGCGGCCCGGGGTACCGATAATGAGATGATTGTGGTAACGAAGATTTTTGATCTGCGGGAAGATGTTTGCACCGCCGATACAAAGTGTTGAGTTGAGGCGCAACCCTACGGTAAACATCTTAAACTCCTCTTCGATCTGTACTGCGAGCTCGCGCGTTGGCGCCATAATGAGCGCACTTGCCTTTGGGTCGTGCAAGAACTTGTTGATGAGCGGTATGAGAAATGCTGCGGTCTTGCCGGTACCAGTGTTGGCGATACCAACCACATCTTGGCCCATGAGTATGTGCGGGATTGCTTTGTCCTGAATGGGAGTTGGAAACGCGTAACCCTTTGAAGCAATGTTGTGCTTGAGTCGAGTGTCGATGTTAAAGTCGTTAAACGCGTGTGCAGGCTTATACACCGGTGCAGTTTCGGTGATCACCGCTTTGTTGATAAAGCGAGATACGTCGATGTGGTCGCCCTTAGGCGCGCCACGACCGCGACCACCGCCAAACGAAGAGCGGCCTCCCTGTGGGCGTGAGCCTCCACGGCTAAAAGATGGGCGCGATGAACCACCACGGCTAAACGAAGGACGGCTCGGAGCCGAGCTACCAGGAGTGCTGGTAGACATAGGGCGAGAACCGCCAGTTTTCCTAAACGGCGGGCGGCCACCCTGGGGACGGCGGGCGAACCCACCACCACTTGAGCGACCTGAATTAGCTGAATTACCTTGATACATAAGGCTATTTTGGATATTCCTATCTCGTTAAATAATGGAGGTAAAAAAGAGGAATACCCTAAAACACCTGTGAGATAAGCAATACCATTACACTATAGCATATAAAAATCCCCTTGGCAACTAAGGGGATTTTTGAAAACTACGCGAGGAAATTAGTTGGTGAACTTGCGGGTAACGCCAACCTGCTTGCGGAGGCGGACCGAAAGTGGAGTCACCTCGAGGTATTCGTCTTCACCGATGATTTCGAGACCACGTTCGATAGTGAGCTCGTATGGGGGCACCAATGTGAGCGCTTCGTCGCTGCCTGAGGCGCGCATGTTGGTGAGCTGCTTGCCCTTGGTTGGGTTCACAAACATCTCCTCGCCCTTACTGGTGTTGCCGATAACCATGCCTTCATACACTTCAACAGCCGGCTTTATGTAGAGCACACCGCGATCCTGGAGGTTCCAGAGCGAGAAACCAAGTGCCTTGCCTGCAACCATAGAAACCATAGAGCCCACTGCCCTCTTTTCAATCTCTCCTGCGTATGGGCGGAATTCAACGAAGCGAGAAGAGAAAATACCCTCGCCCTTAGTGTCGAGCACGAACTGGTTGCGGTAGCCGAGGAGGCCGCGTGTCGGGCCTTCGAAGATAAGGCGTACAGACTCGCTGTGGACCTTCATGTCCTTCATCACTACTTTGCGCTTACCCAAGCGCTCAATAATGGCGCCCTGATACTCCTGCGGAATGTCGATGATAACCTCCTCAAACGGCTCCATTTTGACGCCGTTCTCTTCGTGGAAAATAACTTGCGGCTGTGACACCTGCACCTCGTAACCCTCGCGGCGCATGTTTTCAAGAAGGATAGAGATGTGGAGTTCGCCACGGCCATACACCTTAAATGCTTCTGCGGCAGAAAAGTCTACTTTAAGACCCACGTTGATCTCAAGTTCTTTCTCTAAGCGCTCGCGGATCTGGCGAGAGGTGACAAACTTTCCTTCCTTGCCGGAGAAAGGCGAAGCATTAACCATGAAGTTAAGGGAGATGGTCGGCTCGTCTACCGCAATGATAGGTAAAAGCTCCGCGTCTGCGTTTGCCGCAACGGTTTCGCCGATGTCGATGTCGGTAAGGCCGGCAACCATCACAATGTCGCCTGCAGATGCCTCCTCCACCACTACGCGTTCAAGGCCTTTAAACGAAAACATCTTAATTATTTTTGCCTGGCGTGAACCGCTGAGGTTTTTTATGGTCACATCCTGCCCGGTCTTCACGGTACCCTCGTAGAGGCGCACCACCGCCATACGGCCGAGGAAGTTGTCGTAGGCCAAGTTAAACGGCTGCATGCGAAGCGGCTTGTCGAGTAGTTCCACAGTTGCAGCAGGCTTCACGTGCTCGAGCACGGTTTCAAGAAGCGGCGTGAGGTCGGTCGACTCATCAGTAAGGTTTTTCTTTGCAATGCCCTGGCGGCCGATAGCGTACACTATTGGGAAATTGCACTGCTCGTCAGAAGCGCCGAGCTCCATAAAGAGGCCGAGCACTTCGTCGGCACACCATGCTGGGTTTGCCGCCGGCTTGTCTATCTTGTTGATGATAACGATAGGTTTAAGGCCCAGTTCAAGACTCTTCTTAAGTACGAAGCGTGTCTGAGGCATTGGGCCTTCCTGTGCATCCACCACAAGGAGCACTGAGTCGATGGAGCGGAGCACACGCTCAACTTCGGAGCCGAAGTCTGCGTGGCCAGGAGTGTCTACGATGTTTATCGTGGTGTCGTTGTAGAAGATAGCCGCGTTCTTAGCGTAAATAGTGATACCGCGCTCGC
>CAYPJX010000033.1:0-8918 GCA_964411175.1 uncultured Candidatus Saccharibacteria bacterium
AGGCGCTGGTACCAGCTACACATAGAAGGGGTAGCATGCCGTCACGGAATGTTGCTACAGTTTTAAATTTTGCTGCGTACAGTGCGGCAAGAAATGCTACCGTTGCAAACTTAAGTATCTCTTCCGGCTGGAAAGAAAAGCCGCCTATCTGTACCCAGCGTGCAGCACCTTTAAGCTCAAGCCCTACCCCTGGTACAAAAGTAAGTAAGGTAAGGGCAAGTGCACCAATGTAGAAGTAGGGTGTGTAATTACGCCACCAACGGTAGTCGAGCAGTGCGAAAAAAGTACACGCAACGGTACCGCATATAAGCCCTAAGAGAAGTTGGCTTACTGCGACAGAAGCAAAGGTTGCGCCACTGCCGCGTGCCAGTAACCCAAGCGCAGCAGAAGTAAAGATGATGAGCCCGCAGACCACGAGCACACACAACACAATAAGAAACGGAGCATCTATTGATTTTTTCACAGGAGTGCAAGCCCAAGGCCAACGGTCGCACAGATGACACTTACTACCCAGTAGCGCATGGTTACTTTGTACGCAGGCCAGCCCATAGCCTCAAAATGGTGGTGAAGTGGTGCAATACGGAGTAACTTTTTCTTAAAGATCTTCTTCCAGGTTATTTGCAGCACATTTGAACCAACCGTTGCTACCAGTGGCAACGCTATTACAGGTAAGACCATCACCCCCTTACCTTCCCCACCGAGGTCGGTTAAGAAGGCAACGACAGTAAGTACTATAGTGAGCCCCATGCTTCCTGTTTCAGAAAGGTAAAAGCGTGCAGGTGGGATATTAAACCAAAGGAATGCAAGCAAGCCTCCGGTTATGGCTGCGCACAGGCCCGCCAAGTCCATCTGGTTTTGAAAGAAGGCAATACCACCATATGCAGCAAAAATCACCGCGAATACACCCCCTGAAAGGCCGTCTATACCGTCTATAACGCCGCCTGCGTATATAAAGAGTGCAACGAGCACAAACACTGGTATAAAGAAAATACCAAGATGAAGCACTGGCCATGGGTCTATGAATGAAATACTGCTGACTTCAAGTTTGGAGTAAAACCACCATGCACATAGTGCGGCAACTGCGGCAACCACAAAAAGGCGTATACGAAGTGGTAACCCACCGCGGCCACGTACTTCAAAAAAGTCGTCTATAAGCCCTACCCATGCGCCCACTAAAAACGCTGCAAGTGGCACCCAGGTTTGGTTGCGGCTCACAAAGGCGATAGTGTCGTAAGAGTCTGGTGCTATGTACGAGAGAAGGAAGAGTAGTACTGCACTTAAGAGTACACTCATCCATACCACGATGCCTCCGCCGCGGGGTGTCCCCACCTCTTTTTGCTTATGGAGCGAATTGAAGGTGGTTGCTTCAGTGCCGTCGAGCGCTATTTTGCCCCCTTTAGGTTTCCAGAATTTATATTTGTAGAGAAAGTATGTGAGTATAGGCGTCATCCCTATACCAAAAATGAAGGTGATGACTGCAGGGAGGAATATACGAAGTGCATCTACAGTGGTCATAGAGTTAGTTGGATACTGCTCGCACGGCGTCGACTATTGTCCGCATATCACTAAAGCGCCCCTCACGGCTCGAGCCCAATACTACCGCCACCACAGGGCGCCCGAGCTCAAGGTCGAATGCAACCACCAGGTTGCCACCTGCTAAGTCAGTATAGCCGGTTTTGGCGCCTATGAGCCCTGGGATGTCGAGTAAAGGCTCTGAGGTGGGACGTGCTTCAACGGTTGTTTGGCCGTTAATGGTTACGGTAGTTTTTGGCGCGACCGTAGTGGCAAAGAGCGTCGGATATTTTTTAAGGAAACTCGCCGTAAGGAGCGCCACGTCGTGGGCAGAGCCATACGCCCCCGCTTCAGTTTCAGTTACATCCAGGCCTGTCGGGTTTTTAAAGGTAAGAGAGTCCAACTCGAGTTCACGCGCGAGTTCGTTCATACGGTTAATGACAGAACTGGTACCTGCACTCTCTGCAGCAGCTGCCATTGCGTCGTTTGAAGACTCAACGAGCCCAAGTGTAAGCAAACTCTTAAGTGACCACACTTCTCCAACGTGCAAACCAGAATCGCCCTCTGCCCGGAGCGCTTCGGGAGTTATGGTTACATTTTTATCTTCTGGCTCGGTTGCGAGCACTGCTTCTGCGGTCATAAGTTTAGTGAGGGAGGCAAGCGGCATTGCTTCAAAACCATTCTTTGCAAAAAGTACTTCACCCGTGCGTGTGTCGAGGAGCAGTGCTGCGCGCGCTTCAAGCGGCCCTACAGAAATAGAGCGTTTAAGTTCTTGTGTGTAAGCGACAGACGCCACTTGTGCCTGCACGCGCTCCTCAACCTGTGCATAGTAGACACCCACTAGCATGAGTGAAAAGAGCGAAAGAGCGGTAAAAGTGCCATGCGCCACCGTATGTAGACGCACACCACCTAGGTGTATGTCGTCTAAATGCCCTAAAGAAATATGTCCAAGTTTAATTTCCATATCGTTACGCTTCGTCGTGCTGCTCGCCCTCTTTGCGTTTGTAAGCCTCTTCGAGCTCGGCGAGCTTTGTCTTTACCTGTTCGTACTCCGGAAGTTCGGTAACGCTTACTATGCCCATGTGCCCCAGGGTCTCGGTGGTGGGCTCGTAGAGGAAGGAACGCTCGTCTTTGGGATTGGGTACTTTACGTATGAGGCCGCGCATAAGGAGTGTGCGGAGCGTTTGTGAGGAGTTGACCCCACGAATAAAGTCTATCTCCGCGCGCGTGAGCGGCCCACGGTACATGATGCTTGCGAGCACTTCAAGCCCCGCACGGCCAATGTCTCTGGAGAGTTCTTCGCGACGCAGTGCCTCAATTTTCTCTGCTACTTCGGGCGCCGTGCGCAATTCTACATGGGTGCCGTCATCGAGAAGCGTTATACCGCGGTCAGAGAGCGCATTTTTAAGGCTCACCAGTGCACTGTCCAGCATAGGCAACTCGACCGCAAGAAGCTTTGCGAGTTCCGCTTTTTTCATTGCACTCCCTTCAACAAAGAGGAGCGCTTCAATATGCTGGCTTAGCTGTTGTTCATTCATAGGTAGGAGTCGACACGCTGTCGTTTTCAAGCGTAATATCCCCGTGCTGCTCGCCTTGGGTCGCTCTAATTATACCCTGCTTCACGAGCTCTAGGAGTGCCAAAAAACTTATTATCACCTCTCCTTTCTCTGTGCTTCCTTTGCCGTGGCCGGAGAATTCTTTAAAGCTCAAACTAAACGCTGAAGATACTCTGCCTGCCATCCGCTGTATCATCTCTTCAAGCGAGATTATCTTCTTAACCGCTACAGACGGTAGCGAAGCGAACTGTGGAAAGCTTTCTATAACAGAAGTTATAGCACTACGCAGCGACGGGCGAGAAATACTTTCGTCGTATACAAACAAAGGTTCGGCACCTGGAGCGGCACCTTCGAAGAGGCGTTTCTGACTAGATTGCTTCTCCAGGCCGCGGGCAGCGTTTTTAACTATCTGGTACATCGCAAGGCGGTACTCGAGTTCTTTGATATCCCGCTCCTCTTCCCCGGATATCTCAAGCAGCGGCAAGAGCGAGCGCGACTTTATGAGTAGGAGCGTTGCAGCGAGCGCGACAAACTCTGCTGTGTCGCCAACAGGCATCTCTTCCATCGACTGTATGCGCGCCAAAAATTCATCGGTTACTGCGGCAAGCGAAATGTCGTTGATGAGCAGTTTACGCTTCTCGATAAGGTCTAAGAGAAGGTCGAGTGGACCTTCGTAGACCGATGTTTTAAATACGAGGCTAGTTGCGGGCATAGTGCTCTAGTAACGCTATGAGAAGGCGCACAGGTGCACCAGCGGCACCCTCGGCTAGTTGTTCTCCTGGCATAGAGGTCATGCGTGGAGCCATGTCTATATGTGCCCACGGGCAGCCTACATCTTTAGCAAAGCGCCACAGGAACATGCCTCCTGCTATAACACCGCCATAGCGGCTGTTACCCATGGTTGAAATGTTTGGTACATCGCCAAAGTGGCCGCGGGTCATGTCTTCATACTCCTCCCATAGAGGAAACGGCCAGACATAGTCACCAGACTCCTCACCTTTCTGTCGCATCAAATTTTCAAGCTCTTGGTCATTACTCATAATGGCCGATGCAACGAGCCCGAGCGCCGTAAGTGCGGCTCCGGTGAGTGTTGCTACATCTATAACCACTTTCGGGTTGTATTTTTTTGCATACGAAATAGCGTCGGCCATTATCACGCGCCCCTCAGCGTCGGTGTTGAGCACCTCAATGGTTTTACCTGAGTAGGACTTGAGGATGTCGCCCGGCCTCACTGCGTTGGTGCCCGGAGCGTTTTCAACCGCAGGCACAAGCGCTACTACATTTACCGGGAGTGTAAGCTTTGCCGCGGCAATTGCCGCGTGTATAACTGCTGCACCACCAGACATGTCGAGATGCATCTCATACATGTTGTCGCCGGTTTTTATATTGAGGCCGCCCGTGTCGAAGGTAACGCCTTTTCCTACGAGCACCACAGGTTTCTCAGTTTTTGGAGCGCCCCAGTACTCGACCACTATAAACTTCGGCTCCTCTCCTGAACCTTGGCCGATACCTAAGACCGCACCCATGCCGAGCTCCTGCATCTTTTGTACATCAAGCACGTCAACAGTTGCGCTTGTGCCCACCGCAGCGTTTTGTGCTGCTTTGGCGAGGGTTGTTGGCGTCATGTCGCCGCCTGGTGTGTTAGAAAGTGTGCGTGAAGCGTTAACTTCTGCCGCAATAGTCTGCCCTTTGGTAATGCCCGCGAGTGCCTCCGAGGTTGCGCCTTCAATAAAAACTTTTTTAACCTCTGTAAAACCATCTTCAGGTGCGGTTTTGTAAGAAGTAAATTCAAAATTAGCCATCTCAAACGCCACAGCTAAAAGCTCACCAAGTGCTTGGTCGAGAATGTCGCTTGTGGCGAGCGCGCGTAGCTCGCTCCACATAAGTGCTATTTCAGAAATTTTTTGCTGCTTTGCAGTAATAATTATCTTGCGAAGAAAGACAATGAGCTTCCGGCGCGAAAGTGGGAGCGACTTCCCATAACCGAGCGTGAGTACTTCACTACCCTCTCTCTCAACAAACTTGGTAGCACTGCCTTCAATAAGTAAAACACGCGTAGCAGAAACGCCTCCCTGTGTGAGTATCTCCATGCCACATATTGTGCCACAAAATAAGGCTATTTTGAAGCCCTACTGCCACTCAAGGTAAAGCGGGCTATGGTCGGAAACTACCTCCGGCAAGACTGAAAAATCGAGCGTTTCTACTTGTCCTGAGACAAGTATGTAATCGGCATACCTACCCTCTTTTTGGTAGAGAGGTGTACGGGTTGAAGTGACGCCATACTCTTTTACAAGGTTACGCATTCCTACACCTTCGAGCATGGTGAGGCTCACGGTCTCGGGGTTGAGGTTGAAGTCTCCACACAAGATGTAGGGATGTTCGAGAGTTTTGAGGAAGGCGATTATATTTTCAGACTGTCGCAAGCGCTCCTCTGAGTCGAGTTTGCCTTGACCGTTCCATAACCCGTGGAAGTTTATAACCGTATAAGTGCCTTCCGCCGTGCGCACAGTTACATACTGTAGGTTTTTTGCAGTGCGGCCTTGCACCTCGAGGTCGTAGTTCCAGTCTTTATGTTTGTGCACGTATACCTCGCCGCTCTCTACTACCTCAATTCCCTTTTTAATAAACACTGCCAAACCCCAGTAGTCGCGTAGGTGCGGATGATAAAAGCTCTGGTACTCAGGCATACGCTCGCGTAGAAATGCGAGCAGATTGAAGTTGGTATTGTCGAGCCAGATAGTGTCTTTACCCTCTGCTTCATGGTAGACCTCCTGAAAGCAAAACACATCGGTGTCTGCGTATTTTTGTACAAAGGCCTCTAAGCCTTCTTTCATGCGGCCGCCCCACGCGTTGAGGGTAATGAGTTTCATACGTTCAGTATACAAAATACAAAACAAAAGGCGCGGCCTAAAAAGCCGCGCCCGAAACTCTGTGTCTTACGCCGAGGGGCGTTTGCCGGTAAGCAAGTAGTGCCGCACCTTCGCGAACGCGAGCCCACGATGGCTGATGAGATTCTCCTGCTCAAGGGGCATCTGTGCCAGCGTCTTATACATGCCATTTGGCACAAACAAGGAGCTGAACGGGAGCTTGGGCGTATGTACGCCCTTAGGTTCCGTCAACAAAGAGCCAGAGAGTCTGCCCTCAAATTGCTCGAGCTGGCCGTGTGGGCCGATGAACGTCGCAACGGTCCTGAAGACTGCCGTCCGCTTTTCATCTTGCACACCTCTGAGTGCGTCGAGCGCAAAAGCGATGACCTCCTCGTCCGTTTTCCCCGTCCCTGCCCAGTAGGCCGTGTCGACACCTGGCTTGCCGCCGAGTGCGTCGATAAAGAGGCCCGTGTCTTCAGACACAACGCTCCTGCCGTACTGGCAGTTCCACGCATAGTGGGCCTTTTTGTAAGAGTTGGCCTCAAGTGTACCGCCGTCTTCAACTGCCTCCCCTTCGATACCGGCTTCACGCTGAGTTACGAGTTCAATGCCGCTTCCGGCAAAGATGGGCATGATCTGTGCGACCTTCCCCTTGTTGTTGGTAGCAAGAATTATCCGCATAGTTCCTTCTCCTGTACTCCCAAAACGCAGCATATAGCAAAGCTGCCAAGGAATCCACCTTTTTACTCAGTATCTCTGCTGAGCGAGAGGTCGATGCGGTTCATGTCGCGCGGGAAGGCTGCCGCTTCTTTAACATTTTGGAGGCCGAGCATCTTCATGGTGATGCGCTCAAGGCCGGTGGAGCAGCCGCCATGCGGAGGCATGCCGTACTTAAACGCCATAAGGTAAAAGGAAAACTTCTCCGGGTCCATGCCGCGAGACTTCATCTTTTCTATGAGTTCGTCGTAGTTGTGTATACGCTGCGAACCTGAGTTTATTTCAAGGCCGCGGAAGAGGAGGTCGAAGCTCAAAGAAAACTCTGGATTCTCTGGGTCGCTAAAGGTGTAGAAAGCGCGCTTCTTGGTTGGGAACTTGGTGATGAACACGAAGTCGGAGTTAAACTGCTCCTTTGCGTATGCGCAGATAGCGCGCTCGTGCTCTGGCTCGAGGTCTGGGTCTTCGGCAACGCCGAGTATCTTCTGCGCTTCGCGCAAGGTAAACACGGGGAATGCATCGCTCGGCAGTGCTGCCGGCTCTATCTTAAAGCGCGTAAGTGCGTCTTTGTGCTTAGTGGCAACAGTCTCGCTTATCTTGCGCACAACCTTTTCAAGCATCTTCATGACGTCGGTATGGTCTTTAATAAAACCCATCTCAAACTCAAGCTGGGTAAGCTCGGCCAAGTGGCGCGTAGTAGCGCTCTTTTCTGCGCGGAATGTTTTAGCGACGGTCATTGAGCGCTCAAATGGCCCCACCATAATTTGCTTATAGAGCTGGCCGCTCGTTGCTAGGTATGCTTCTTTACCGTAGTAGTCTTCAATTTTAAATACGGCGGCACCTCCCTCTGCGTCGCCCCCTACCAAGACAGGTGCCTGAAACTCAGTAAAACCTTCCTCAACGAGTGCGTTGCGGAATGTCTGTACAATGGTTGCCTGCACACTAAAGATGTCGCGCGTGCGCTCGAGCCTGTGCGTAAGCGGCAGGTTGTCGAAATGTGTGTCGATGTTGAGCTCGGCATCTTTGTCGAACGGCAGTGCATGAGCCTCTGAGAGCACCTCGATAGCGGTTATCTCAAGTTCGATGTTGCCGTTCTGTACGTCGCGACGCATCTTCTCTGGACGCTCGTTTACCTTGCCCTCCACGCGTACCACCCACTCTTGTTTGAGCGTCTGTGCCACTTCGAGCACTTCTGGCTTACCAAAAACAACTCCTTGCACTATGCCGGTACGGTCGCGAAAATCGAAAAAGGCCATCTTGCCCTGGTTGCGGGCCACATCTACCCATGCGCTTATAGAGACCGTTTCGCCTATTTTCCCCGAGAGGTCGTTGATGAGTGTTCGTTCCATAATCTAATGCGCAGCATTCCTATATTTATATTAAATACTTACTCCTATTTTCTCCTTTATATCCTTCATTTTCTCTTGCGCAAGGGTACGAGCTTTTGCAGCACCCTCGGCTAGAACCTCCTTCACCTCTGCTTCTGAAATATTATTGTAGCGCTCGCGCATGGGGGCTACCACTGCTTCTATGTCTTCAACGAGCGCGTCTTTAAGGTCTTTATACTTACCCTTCTTTTCTTCATAAAGGCTCGCAAGTTCCGCTTCGCTCTTAAAGAGTTTATGTATTGCATAGACGTTCTCAGGACGCTCACCTGAAGAGTCCGTCACTATGCTCATAACAGCTTTTGAAATTTCTTCTTTCGTACCAAAAAGCGGAATAGTATTTTTGTAGCTCTTACTCATCTTCTGGCCGTCTACTCCCGGCACGGTACCAACTCCTTCGAGTATTACTTCTTTCGGTTCAGTAAACGTCTGGCCATATGCGTTATTGAATTTATTTGCCGCTTCGCGTGCATACTCAAGGTGCTGGCGCTGGTCGGCGCCTACCGGCACGACGTCGGTGTTGTAAAGCAAAATGTCCGCAGCCATGAGCATGGGGTAGTTAAAGAGGCCAGCGTTGCCATCGAGCCCCTTTGCCACCTTGTCTTTGTAAGCATGGCCGAGCTCAAGGAGTGAGACTGGCACCTGGCACTCCAAGACCCACGCGAGCTCAGTGTGCTCCTGCACGTCTGCTTGTTTAAAAATGGTTGCTTTTTCCGGGTCTATGCCTGCAGCGAGGTAGGAGCGTACTACGTCTAAAATATTTTCGCGCAAAACGTGTGGCTCTTTGAGTGAGGTGAGCGAGTGGTAGTCGGCAACCATGAGCATGCTGTCATACTGCTCATAGGTGTCTTTAAAGGGCTTAAGTGCACCAAAGTAGTTGCCCA
>CAYPJX010000033.1:8928-9571 GCA_964411175.1 uncultured Candidatus Saccharibacteria bacterium
ATGGAGCTTCCCTGAGGGCTGTAAGCCCGTAAATAGGCGTTTCTTTATCCCGAGGGTAGTCGACGGATTCCCTGTTGCCATATACGGGTTAGTGTATCAGAAAATCGCGAAGCCTTATATATGCCTCGTAGTTGACCTTTTTGTTAAATAGTGATCTTATAGCAGCGGATATAGCTCTGCAGAAACGCTCAACAAGGAGGCTTAGGCGCCATGCGAAACTACCCCACACAGTATCAGCTTCGCGGTCTTGCAAGTGAAGCTGGCCGAGTGATGCTCAAACACTTCGGCCTCGGGCGTAACTGGACGCTCAAGGACGACTCGACGCCGCTCACCCGTGCCGACACCGAGATCAATGCGCTGGTGCTGCACTACTTCGAGCACCACTTCCCGCACATCCATGTGGTGTCAGAAGAAGGCGACCGTGAAGTGGCAGAGGCCGAGTATGAAGTGCTGTGCGACCCGCTCGACGGCACTTCGCCCTACTCGCTCGGCATCCCCGTCTCGGCATTTGTCCTGACGGTGCTTAAGGCCGGTGTGCCGCTCATGGGTATCATTCACGACCCTTTCCAGAACCGCACCTGGGTTGGCGAGAAGGGTCATGGGGCGACGCTGAACTCGATCCCGGTCAAGGTTTCCGAGCATC
>CAYPJX010000034.1:0-8737 GCA_964411175.1 uncultured Candidatus Saccharibacteria bacterium
GGGTGGTTAAGTACGCACGCACGTAGATTTATTTAAATTCAAAGAGCACGTCGCGAAAGTTTTTTATCTTGCCGTTTTTATCGAGCGTTATTCCTTCTTTCTTATAGCGACGCATACGCTCTTTTTCATACTGAGGAGACATCCATACACGACCATCGGAGTACACCACACGATGAAACGGAATATCTTTTTGCCCTTGATCCCATGCTTTGCCTAAAATAGCAGTGATGCTTTGCGAAGCCATTGGCCCGCCACCCGCGGCGCGCGCAATAGCGCCGTAGGTGGTGACCCTGCCCGCGGGCACGGAGAGTGCGAGCGCAACTACCCGTTTACTAAACTCACCCGGCTTGTTGCCACTTACGGTGTGCTTACGCTTCATACTCGAGACGCTCTAGTTTTAAATGTATTTCTTGTTTTTTCTTCTCGAGCTGGTGTATCTCTGCGCGCAGGAGCGTGTCGGACCGGCCTGTGGTATGGTCGTCGTCGTGTCGCAGCTCAGTACGTAACTCAAGTAGACGCTTTTCTATTTCTTCAAGCTCCTTTTTCTCCGCATATCCTTCGTCAAAAAAATTGCTTTTCATTCCTACATTGTACTCCTCCCTGATTAGAGACACATGCAATACATATTAATTATACAAAGCGGTATATACGAGCACTGCCAAGAGCGAGTAGGTGATTATATTTACCACTTTAGAATCCGAAAAAAGCTTCAGCGCAGTACCAAGGGAGCGCTTCGCCACAAACGGAATGCCGTCGAAGTTAACCTCAGAATGCACTTCGTCGAGCACTAAATGTGTTGCAAAGCCGAGCATTGCAGCAGCTGCAAACCATACAGAAAGCATTTCCCCTTGGTCGAGATGTTTCGCGGCAAGATATGCGAGTGCACCAACAATAGCCATTGCTGGTATAGAGTGCATGATGCCGCGATGATGCGTGAAGTGTTTAAACACCCCACCCACCACTACCCAGGTAAAAAGCAAAGCTGCGATGGGGATGCCGGCGATTATGTACCACTCATCAACAGAGTGGTAGTGCTGAAGCGTTGCATACAAAGCTAATGCTCCGGCACCTATACTTATGAGCCCGAACACTACATGAAACGGTACGCCGGAGTCGCTGTCGAGGTCGGGCAGAAATGAACCTATGGTGGTGATTATAAAAAGGAGCGCCAGGAGAACGGGGTTGGTCACGAATGCATAGAAGTATAAAAGTACCACTCCCACAGCACCCGCAACAGCACCGACAGTTACATGTTCACGAAAAAGTGCCACGAACTTATTATACGGCCAATATTACGCCATCGACTGTACCTGCTTTTGTATCTCTTTTTCGAGCTTTCCTTCAAAGAGGCGCCACAGGAGTGGCAGTGTTGCATCAAACACAAACTCAGTCTCAGTGACTGCAAGTGTACCGGTTACCGGCTTACCTTGTATTTCGATAGCGAAGTTGAGTGTATTACCCTCCCACTCCTCTTTAGTGATCTTCGCGTGATGCATAATAGCACCGCGGTTTTGGTTAAGAGCAGTTTTAACTCGGCCAACCGCATGTGACGGACTTGTCTTGTGTGGTACGTTGAAATGCATAGGGGCTCATTGTACTACAGCTGCGGAGGAATACAAAAACTACTGTTCAATAGTAAATTCCTTAAGCACATGCTGTGCACCTACCTCTTCAAATGCATAGTCGGCCCAGCGTACCCATGTAGGGCGCACCCACACCACTGCAACACTGGTAGGGTTGAGTTTTGAGAGTGGTGGGTAAAACTGCTTGTTCTTCTCAAGTAGTTGCATAAGCTCTTCCTTTTTCTCTTGAGCACCTTGTTCGAGCGTCATGTCCATGGCCATACCTTCTATCTGCAACGTCTGGGGTACCTCGGGGGTTGAAACTACGAATGCAACTTGTGGATGCGCACGGAGTGCAGCAAATTTTCTAGATTCAGTCGAAGTAAGGAAGTAAATATTTAGATCTTTGTCAGCTATATAATAAATAGTACTTGCATGTACCTGATATTGCTCGGCTGTCGTAGCTAGCACTCCAACGCTATATCTAAGTAAAAACGCTGCGGCACTCTTTTTTGCCTCGTGCATTTCCTCAGTATTCATACCGCAATAATATCACGATTACCGGTTAGCCAGTTGCACCAAGGGAACCTGCGCTACAGAGGCAGGGAGTCCGGTATCAAAAATCTTACCTATACCAAAGGTAACTATCATAGCCACTGCCCCACCGAGCACAACGCGCATGGTCACCTTAGTAACCGAAGCTCCGCTTACCCGTGCGCTCACTATGCCAGTTACTACAAGCGCTAGAAGTACCGCTATAAACGTTACCGGGACTCTCCACTCTTCTGGTGGCACTAAAATGGCAATAAGCGGAATAACGGCACCGGTAAAAAATGAAATAGCAGAGGCTATTGCTGCATGCCAAGGGTTAGTGAGCTCATCGGGCTTAAGGCCCAGCTCCTCGCGCACATGTGTACCAAAAGCGTCTACTGCGGTTAATTCTTTTGCTACAAGTTCTGCAGTTGAACGAGCAAGACCCTTCTTTTGGTAAATTACTGTAAGTTCTTCAAGTTCTGCTTCTGGATACTCCTCGAGTTCTTTTCTTTCCTTAGCAAAGAGCGCGCGTTCAGTGTCGCGCTGGCTCGACACTGAGACATACTCCCCCACTGCCATAGAGAGTGCGCCAGAGAGCACACCAGCAATACCCGCAACTAGAAGTGTTTGCGACGAGGCTGCTGCACCCGCGATACCAACCAAAAGTGCTGCGAGTGACACTATGCCATCGTTAGCACCTAATACTCCGGCACGTAGCCAATTAAGTTTCGAAGCTGAAGCGTCTTTATGTAGCTCTAGGTGCATACAGAGCCTATCGTATAAGAAAAGCGTACACGACCATAGGTATCACCCAAGAAAGCCAGTCGAGTACCCCTTTTTGTGGACGCTGGCCATAGGTGCGTGGATGCACATAAAACTCTTGGAAACCAAGCGCAAGAACTGCCGCTCCCATAAGTACGTAGAGTGCTTTATCGCTACCAAAGAGCTCGTTCGATATGAGTGTCGCGGAAATAATAAAGACGATAGACCCTATGAAATGAAATACTTCTCTATACAAAAGGAGCTTGTAACCTATCTTTCCTATACCGTGTCGGCGTAATGCTGCCCTGAGTGCTTTCTCATATGCTCGCCTCCCGCGTACCCACTCACCGCCTATATTTGCCTTAAAGGGGTAGAGACGCTCCGGGAGCGTTACCACATAAAAATATGCGTTTTTTATATATGCGCGCACGGGCTTCATTATACCACGCGCCACTCGTAATGAACTGAGGGTGGGGACGTCTGGTAGAATATGCACATGAGGCTCTTTTTTCTGGTATTTTTAGCTCTAGGCGCGCTGAGTATATCGCCGCAAGCTACGCACGCAGCGTCTAGGTCGCTTACCTTAGGCATGAGTGGAAGTGATGTTACCGCACTACAAAATACACTTATATCAGCAGGGTACTTATCTACTGGCAAAAACACAGGTTACTTTGGTGAACAAACACTTGCTGCGGTCAAAAAATTTCAGTGCGATAAAAAAATAATCTGCGCGAGCGACTCTATACCAGGCTATGGTATTGCGGGACCGAAAACTGTAGCCGCGCTCGGCACCGGCGGAACTACCGTAACGAAAGGTACACAAAACCCAGGCAGCATATCAACCGCAATGACCCCTGCTGCAACCGGCGCATTCGAGTTTTCAGGTTGGGTCCCCGACTGGCGTGCCGCTTCGGCAACGCAAGACGTATTACCACACCTAACACAACTTAAAAACGTGATGCCGTTTGCACTCTCTGTTTCAAGTGAGGGTAAACTTATAGACCGCACAGGCATAACCAACAAAGAGCCGTGGCTCTCCTTTATACAAGAAGCAAAACGCCAAGGTGTACGCGTCGTGCCAACTGTTATGTGGGGTAATGGCGACGAAATACACAACGTGCTGAGTAATACCGCCAAGCGTATCGCTCTTGAAGACGAAATAGCGAACCTGGTAAAAACTCAGGGATGGGATGGTATCGACATCGACTTTGAAGCAAAGAAACACGAGACAATAGACTACTTCTCTACTTTCCTTAAAGGTTTATATCAGCGCATGGGAGACAAATTTGTATTCTGTGCAATAGAGGCGCGTATGCCGCTTGAAAACCGTTACAGCCCGGGCGCCACCATCCCCGACGATGCCATGCTCTTTGCGAACGACTACTATGCGCTCAATAAATACTGCGACCGGGTGGAGATCATGGCGTATGACCAAGGCACCATAGACCTGCGGCTCAATGCAGCACGCTCGGCTCCTTATGCTCCTGTCGCAGACCCGGGCTGGGTAGAGACGGTCACACGACTCGCAGCTCAAACCATCTCGCGCAACAAGCTCGTTATAGGTGTACCCACGTATGGATACGAATATTCAGTAACGCCGCTCAACGGCAGCTTCCAGTACAAAAGACTATGGGCATTTAACCCACGCTACGCACAACAAATAGCCACGCAGCTGGGTATCACCCCTTCGCGCACGAGCGCAGGCGAACTTGGCTTCACCTACAACCCAAATACACTTGCCGCGCTTGCTCCCACCGGCAACGACTCAACACAGACACAACAAAGCACACCCGCAACCACTGTTGCACAAAACGCTGGCTCGCAAGTAACGACTGGTGGCCCCTTCAACTACACGACCTGGAGCGATGCACAGGCAATAGCAGACAAAGTAGCACTCGCTAAAAAACTTGGCGTACGCGGCATTGCTGTGTTTAGCCTTGGAGGCGCTCAAGACCCTAACACCTGGAGCATTCTTAAGTAGCTTGCACTACCTGAATGTTGCAGTGCCATTGGCAAGCTCGAGCACCAGCTCTCCCTTCGAGGTAAAGTGGTACGAGGCAACATCAGTGAGCACGTTGGTAAACTCTCCTTCTTGTGAACCTTCGCAGAACATTAGTGTGGAGACCATTTTACTGAAAGCGAGTGAAGTGCCAGACGCTTTATAGGTGCCTCCTACACCGTTACAGTCGGTCGATGCGGAAAATTCGCCGTTTGCTTTAAAGCTCAAATTAAATTTTTCGGGAAATTTTGGGGTAACTGTTTTTCCATTTACCACCGCAGAAACCCATTGCCACTTTTTCATCTCAAGCGTCATGCGAGACGGGTCCGCCTCTCCTTCAAAATTCTGCACCACTTCTCCAAGGCGCATACCGTTGGGATCAAGCTTGAGGCGTATAGTTTTACCTTCGCTTGGAGCAGACGTCATAGGCTCACCCGATGCACGGTCTGCGTAATTTACCGTAATGATGCCGTTTTGTATTTGTGTTGTCTGCGGAGCAACACGGTCGCCTAAGAACACCGCATCACTACCCTGCCAACCCGCGGTTGTTTTAAGTGCGGCAACTACATAAAAAAACGAGCCGCTGCCTCCACCGTCTTGCACCAGGAGAAACGCAACGTCATCCATACCGTCTCCATTGAGGTCGCCTGTAGCCTCATTGCCGAAATACCTGGTCGTAATTTTTGTTGCAGAATCTGGAGCGGCTTCGATCTCTGCTATACCACCTACAAGGGTAAGCGGTATACCATCTACTAAGTAGGTGGCATCTTTAAAAGACGTACTTAACTGTTCGGTTGCTTCATTTTGTTTTGAAGTGGTATTACCAAACAATAAGTAACCCACGGCTACCGCAGCGAGCACAAACAGGATGTTGGTGATAAGCTGTTTCTTTTGCATATACATAACTTTTACTTACTAATAGATATACACACTAAGCAGTTTTCTTCTTTCCTCTCATAAGCAGTATGCCAACCATTATGCTATTTGTGACGAGCATAGCAAGCGAATGTAGCATGGTCGCAATGTTATAACTTTGGAGCGAACAGAGTGCGAGTATATGACGCAACACATTGGCACCATAGAGCACGGGCATTTCTGTTTTTGGATACTGCCACGTTTTACGCAAAGTGGGTGCAAACGCGACCAAGTCTATAGCCACCGCAACAACAACCGAAAACGTTGGATCCTTGGTGAGTATCCATGGAATAACCCCTGCAAGTGCTAACGCAAGAAATACGGTGTCTGTTTTTGTAATGTGCTTAAAACCGTATTTGAGCGAGAACAGAAATATAATAATGGTGAATAGTTCTGATGCAGCGGTTGGTATAGCACCCACACCTGCACCCTTTTGCACTTGCCCAAAGAAGATAATGCCGGAGATCACACTCCACACGAGCCAACTATACGGATGCGGTTTTACCCTACCCTTTATTATCTCCCAAAGATACGGCAGATTTCCTGCAACAGCGAAGAGCGCAGCGGTAATCGCAAAAGTTTCCTTCACCCAAACAGTATAACGCCAAGCGTGCGTTAAAACGCTAGATAGCCTTGCCGTCGCCGACACCTATCTGCGCCTTGTACTGCTCGATAACTTCAGGATGCTTACCTTCCTTACACTCTGCAACAAACGCGTCTGCAGCAGCACCGTCGGTGAAGGTCATGTACGCAAGGGCGCCTTCACACACCACGTTGATGTTTATCTTTGCCTGTGTTGCCGGTGCAGGAGAGACAAGGTTAGTGATGGTGAAGATACCCTTCATGTTGTACTTCTGCCACTGGTTAGAGCTGAGCGCCTCTTTTATAACCACAAAGCCTTCTGCGGTTATATGTGCACCAGCCTGAAACTGCTCCATGGCACCTGCCGACTGTCCAAAGTTGACCGCGTAGTACACACTGTCGTCGGTCTTAAGACCGAACGCGCACTCTTCTGTCTGAGGGCCAGTCGTGTCGAGGTGCGGCAAGCAGGTGTAGGTACCCGAGAGCGTTACGTTCTGCGGCGTAGCGTCAAGGTTTTTGGTCGTACCAAACTGTGGCAAATATGACGACGCGTTAGGGACGAAAAAATATACTGCCGCTGCTGCAGCCACTAAAACAACAAGACCGATAACTATGTTTTTTGTATTCATACAAAATTACTAAACTCCTACAAGACGAGTATATACCTAAGACGTCGACCTCTCTTCTTTATTACAAATAGAGGCCCACTATATAGCGGGCCTCGGGAGTATTTCTTCGCGGACGATCTTCTCGATGAGTGGTTCGCGCGTAGCGCGAAACAGAAATCCCTCGCCAATATCGATGTCGTGCGTACTGTGGTGCGGCCGCTCCACTTCAACGACACGCTCGGTTTCAGAGAGTCGCTCTATCATCTGTTCGTAGCGCCACCCTAGAGGGTACGCTTCTATATGGTCAAAGCCGTCATGCTGTGTGCCGTCGGGCTTTTGGTCGGCGAGCTCCAAGTACTTTATGAGCCCAAACTGGCTGACCAACCCTCCGCGCGGCAAGACCACATAGCTGATAGTCCGGCCCGAGATACGCGAAGACCAGAAATTAGCCCCTTCACGCTCGAAAAGGTTGCGTGCCTGCTCAAACGACTCTCGCGAGCCGCACTTGTAGCAGATATGGTCGGGCTCCACGCGAGTGAAGAGCCGATGCTTCTCTACGAACGCATCAAACAGCGCCACGAAGGGCTGCGCCTGTGCGAAAAATTCGTCTATGTTTTGCATGTGTATGCTCCTGGAACAAACCTGCCGTAGCGTAGCACGCGCACATTAAAAATCGAAGTTACTCATCGTAGCGTAGCAAGCAAACTCTGCATATCGAGTGGTTCGGTCACCATCTCTACCTCACCGTCGTTACTAACCTTCCACTCGCCGCGCGGACGGTCAGCATACAGTTCAACGCCTATCATGTCTGGGTCGTTAAGATAAATTGCCTCAGACACACCGTGGTCTGCCGCACCGGTTATAGGATAGTTTGTGTCGATGAGTCGTTTAATAACTTTTTATAATTCTACAAGTGAAGGATAGAGAATTGCATGATGAAACAAACCTGAGTGTCCAGGTGGCGGCGGAGTTACTCCCCTCCCAGCCCACGTATTGAGCGCGATATGGTGGTGGTACCCACCAGCCGAAAGAAATACGGCAGAATCTTTAAAACGCGTAGTAACCTCGAAACCAAGCAAGTCGCGGTAAAACGCCAGTGAGCGGTCGAGGTCAGCAACCGTGAGGTGCACGTGCCCAATCGTAACTTCATGATGGATTTTCATTCTGACTTATTGATACGTCACAGGTCACTTAACAAATAAAATTTTAGATCGATCGTGTACTTCTGCAGGGAGGCTATTTAAAATATAGCCCTCAACGGTAATATGAGCCTTACCGCTAGAAGGTTTGTCTTTGGAGATTTTTAAAAGAGCTAGTGCATCTTCGTTATTGGTAAAAATAAATATTGAAGACCTCTCTTTTACCTGAGGGAGTTGGGTGTTTGAAATATCGGGGGTGAAATTTAGAACCCAATCTCCATCAAAATCACTAAAATCATATTTATATTTACCTTCGACTTCTGCAGTTCCTGAAAAAACCACCTGGGCGTTATCTGTTTGGAGACCACCAAATCTCTCACTAAGAGGTGCTACCGAGACCACGCGCATCGACCCTGATAGGTCTCCAGGTTTAAGATCTACAACACTAACTTGTTTAGACGTGGTTGCTTCAGTAGGTACGGTTTTTTGTTTCTGTAGTATGTTTCGGTTAAGAGCTAACGTTTCAACTGCTGTATTTGTAGCGGACACATCGGCATGCCTTATGCTGAGATAAAAAACAATCCCCGCAAGTAACACAGCAAACGCCGCTATACCACCAGCAAACTTAACCATTGT
>CAYPJX010000035.1:0-8631 GCA_964411175.1 uncultured Candidatus Saccharibacteria bacterium
TTTTCTGGTTCACCAGACATTTCTATTGCCGGGTCGACGTCACCTAAGTCTTCATCAGAATTCAGCTCCTCGTCGTTTTGATTCTTAGGCTCTCCTCCTTTACGTGCTGAAAGGTTAGGTATGCCAAAACGTCCTGCGCCTCCTCTGTATCCGAGCAAGAAGGTTGCTGGGTCGTCGCACATGTCGATAAAGTCGTCTGCTGCGTCGCGTAGTGTACCTGCAGAAGATTTGCCGAAAGAAATAACTTCAACCTGGCACCCTTCAGTATATTTAAGATACTCAACCACTGGCACGAAGTCGCCGTCGCCTGTGGCGAGGATAACGGTGTCGAGCTTGTTTGCCATCGCGATAGCGTCTATTGCCATGCCGAGGTCCCAGTCTGCTTTCTTGGCGCCGCCGGCAAAAATGCGTATGTCTTTAACCTTGGTCTCTATGCCAGCCTTGTTAAGAGCGTCGAAGAAACTTTTTTCATCTTCCGACTCGGTACGTATTACGTATGCAACGGCACGGATCAGTTGGCGGCCTGCCACTGCTTCTTTTACTACGTTGCCGAAGTTGACTTTGGCACGATAGAGGTTTTTAGCGCTGTGATAAAGATTTTGCGTATCTATAAAAATGCCGACACGCTGGCCTTTGTGCTTGATAATAGCCATAAAAATTACATAGTATCTATTCCTATAAAAAACTGTCTGCTGACAACGAACGTAAAACGTAAAAGGAATCGACCTTCCCTACTACAGTATATACAAACAATAAGACGAAAATATTTCGCCCCGCTTACCGTGGGGATGTTATTTCCGAGCGAGCGCCCGGCAAAACTAGGAACCTCTTACTTCTTGAGGTCGAGCTTCTTAAGAATTGCGTTGTAGCGCTTCTTGTCTGAAGCCTCGAGGTACTTCAAGTGAGAGCGGCGGTCTGCCACCATCTGGAGGAGTCCACGGCGAGAATGCTTGTCTTTGAGATGTTTCTTAAGGTGGGTCGTGAGCTCGTCAATTTTCTTGCTCAAGACAGCAATCTGCACCTCCGGTGAACCCGTGTCGGTGTCGTGGATAGCTACCTCCTTAATTACTTTCTCTTTCTTTCGCTTCGTCAGCATGATCATATCGTAGCACACCCAAGCATTTTACGCAAGGGGGTACGTGTGTTGCACTGTATAGATAAGAAAGTACCCGCCAGAGGTAGCTCTGGCGGGTAGGATTATTTGCGTTCGGGGGGTGTCCGAAGGCGAATACTGAAGCCGAAGTAGTCTATCGCGGCACGGAGCTGAGCCACTACGAGTATTGTGTATGCAGCTATACCCCCAGCGCGTTGTTCGTAGAAAAAGAGCGTAAAGCCGGCAATAACTGCAGTAACTCCCAGGGATGACGGAAGGTTGATGTCGATACTACTGTCACTCAGGCGCTCGTCCGCATATATTGTCCAACCACCCACCCCTACTAAGGAAAGGGCAAGAACAAATAGTCCTATCCCCCACCCTGCCCATTGAAAGGAGGCAATGGTGACCGAGCTGAAAAACACACTAACGGCCACAAAAAACACGTAGGTTTGTATGCCGAAGATAGTGCTAGGACGAGCGGTCGACTCATCCTCAAACTTGGGACAAAAGAGGTAGATCAGTATTGCGGCAACTCCCGCAGCCGCAGCGGCAATAGTTGCCCCTGTTGCAGAATTCCACATGAAGGAGGCGCTGAAGAACAAAACGCCAACGACCACCATAAAGACAAACGGCACAAAGACCGCAAAGGTCTTCACCACTGAATTTTCCATAGAACCCTCGGGTCTCCCCGCTCCCTCACTATCCTGCGACGCAGGATTTCCGTTTAGTAAAATACAATTATTTTTACTACTGGTCAATATAAAAACGTCGCACAATATATGAGGTAAAATGGACGGATGGCGAGCGACCTAAAATCACTCAAAACCGAGTTTTTGGAGTATTTAGAGATAGAAAAAGGTCGGAGCATCAAAACGGTTGAGAATTACGACCGCTATCTTGCACGTTACCTCGCATTTTCAAAGATTACTTCCCCTGCGAAGCTTACCGAGCAGTCGGTGCGTGAGTTCCGCATTCATCTCAACAGACAACCGGGTACCACGAGTACCATGAAGCATAAGACGCAGAACTACTACATGATCAGTTTGCGTGCGTTTTTGAAGTTTTTACGCAAACGAGGAGTAGAGTCGCTTAACCCAGAGCGCATAGAGCTTGCCAAAGTGGGAGCCCGTGACCTCGACCTTATTTCAGGGGAAGAACTCAATCGCCTCTTAAACGGCCCTAAGGGTGAAACTCTTGTTGCCTTACGAGATAAGGCTATTTTGGAACTTTTCTTCTCAACGGGGCTTCGCGTCTCAGAGTTATGTTCGCTTAACCGCGACCTCGACCTCTCTCGCGATGAATTTTCCATTCGCGGCAAGGGCGAGAAGGTTCGTGTAGTGTTTCTCTCTCCTACTGCAAAGGTAGCTATTAAAAGATATCTCGATAAACGGGGCGACATAGACGACGCACTTTTTATACAGATGGGAAAAGCCTCCAAAAACGCTAAAGACCTACGTCTCACCCCACGTTCTATTGAACGTTTGGTTAAAAAGTATGCGGTTAAGGCCGGCATTACACGCAAGGTAACACCTCATGTGTTGCGCCACAGTTTTGCAACCGACTTGCTTGAAAATGGTGCCGACCTGCGCAGCGTGCAGGCGCTTCTCGGGCATGCCAACATTGCCACCACTCAGGTCTACACCCATATCACCGACAAGCACTTGCGGGAAATCCATAAAAACTTCCACGGCAAGAGGAGAAAGTAGTCCGTATGGTATTCTGGCCTCATGAAACTCGTTTCGTGGAATGTGAACGGCATCCGCGCAGTACATAAAAAGGGCCTGTTTGTGCCTATGGTTAAAGAACTTGAGCCAGATATTATCTGCCTTCAAGAAACCAAGGCCGAGCAGGGGCAAAGCGAGGTAGACCTGCCCGAGTATGAGGAGTTTTGGAACTCAAGCAAGGGTAAAAAAGGCTATAGCGGTACGGCCATCTTCACCAAAGTGAAGCCTTTCGCCGTTTTGTACGACCTTCCCGAGGAAATAGCTAAAAAATTTAAACTCGAGGACTCTTACGGCGATCCAAATGCAGAAGGTCGTATTATTGCGGCAGAGTTTAAAGATTTTTATGTAGTCACTTGCTACACGCCTAACTCCAAGCCTGACCTCTCGCGTCTTTCTCTGCGGCATACAGCCTGGGATCCGGCATTTCTTGCGTACGTTAAAGAGCTCGAAGAGAAGAAGCCTGTCATATTTTGTGGCGACCTAAACGTTGCTCATCAGGAGGATGACCTCGCCAAACCCAAGGAAAACGAAGGCGAACACGGTTTTACTAAAGAGGAGCGCGAGGGCCTAGATAAGGTGGTGGCAGCGGGCTTTGTAGACACCTACCGCCTTTTTACTAAGGGTAACGGGGTCTATACCTGGTGGAGCAACTTCTCTAATGCGAGGGGGCGCAACATAGGCTGGCGTATAGACTACTTCTTCGTATCAAAAAAACTCGAAAAGAAGGTAAAAAAGGCACAAATTCATATGGGCATTTTAGGTTCAGACCACTGCCCCATTTCTCTGGAGCTTTAAGATTTTGGGTACTAAAAACCCCCGAACGATGGAGGTTGTCGGGGGTGTGTGTCGGAGTCTTCTTTAATAATTTTTGATCCCCAGGATGAGACCAAAGTAACTTTTTATTTGTACGGTATACCTCTTTTTGCCAAAGATTATATTTGGGTTGCGGGTTATCCGTACTCGCAAAGTTTAAATTAGTAAGGAAGACGACACGTTAGTGCGCGCTTCGAACGAAAGAACTGGTTTTTCTCTTACTAACGACAGGGACGTCAGCGAGAAAGTTATTTCGCTTGGAGCTTCAAACTCTCAAGCCTGTACATATAATAAACTTATAAAGGACAGTGTAAAGGACATTAAAGACAAATAGTGTGGATAAGTCTATGAGACAAAATATTTTTTATCGATCTTCTTTAAGTCAGCCTCCTCAGCCTCCTCTTTTTTTTCTTTTGCTTCTGCACCAATAGCTCTCAATTCATCGTCGGAAAGTGACAAAAAGTCCTTTGCTTTAGCGGTAAGGTACTCCTGTGTATTTTTAGAAGGATCGTCCAGTACTACTTCTAGAAGAGCATGGAGTACCCAACCAATCCGTGGCCCTGGTTTTTCTTTTGTTGCCTCCATAAGGCTCTTGCCGTCGAGCGCTAACATGCTGACAGAAATAGGGTCGCGGAGAGCCTGCTCTATCATTGCTTGATACTTGCGTAGCCTAAATGGTTGTTCTTTTGGTCTGCCTGTGCCTATACGGTCACACACACGCAGCTCTATAAGAGCCTCGATGTTTTCTCTGCCCACGTTGCGGATTATTCTGCGTACTGCGGAAAGGGTTATTTTATCCGGATCGGAGAAAAACATATGCCAACGAACCAATTTTTCAACCCGCTCTATGGTTTCACGTGAAAATTTAAGCTCCTCCAGAGCCTTTTTTGCCATTTTTGCTCCAATCACTTCGTGTCCGTGGAAGGTCCAGTCGTGCTTCTCATCCGACCAACGGCGGCTTTTCGGCTTACCTATATCGTGAAACAATGCAGAAATACGCACCTCAAAGCTCCAACCTTTGTCAGCTGCATGTTGTAGAGATCGCAGGTTATGCTCAAAAACATCGAAACTATGTGCCTGATTCTGTTCCACTCCTATCCCCTTTTCTAATTCAGGTGCGATAAACGAAAGGATACCCAAACTCTGAGCAAGAATGAGTGCTTTCATCGGTTTTGTAGAACTAAGTATCCGTGCAAATTCATCTCGGATGCGTTCTTTCGATATTTTCCCAAGTTGAGAGACGGTCTTGATCATAGCGCTCTCAGTTTCCTGCTCTATAGAAAAGTCGAGTTCAGCAGCAAGTCGTACTGCACGCATTATCCTGAGCGCGTCTTCATTAAAACGGTCCGTAGCGTCTCCTACGGCGCGTACGACACCGCTCTTGATGTCCTTTATTCCCTCATAAAGGTCAATAAGCTTGTTGTCCGATTGTCTATAAGCCAGAGCGTTTATGGTAAAGTCGCGTCTTTTAAGGTCGTCTTCTATGTGTGGGCTAAAAGTGACTGAGTCAGGCCTTCTTGCATCGCTATACTTCCCTTCTACCCTGTACGGAGTAACCTCAATTACACGTACAGACTTGTCTGTAGTTTCTTCGTTTACCACACCTACCGTACCAAATTCGTTGGTGTAATAGGTCTTTGGAAATACTGCTTGGATCTGCTCCGGTGTAGCGTTAGTGGTCAAATCCCAGTCATTTGGGCGTTTTCCTATGAAAAGGTCTCTCACACAGCCACCCGCTATCCACGCCTCAAAACCAGCTGTTTCCAGGGCTTTTGTTGCACGTGAAACTTCCTCCGGCACCAGAGAGGGGTCTAATTTCATGCCTATATTGTAGCACTCTCCCCTGCTCTACTGTACTGATAGCTTGTTTTGAGATTGCATCTTTTAAGGCTAGTATTTGAGTGTCCGTTCATGCTCCCGTGGTGAAATGGATATCATCCCTGCCTTCGAAGCAGTTGTTGGGGGTTCGAATCCCTCCGGGAGCACCTGGTGCGACTATAAGTCAAAATTCCCTCCGGGAGTATAGGAGTTTCGTAATTTTAAAAATGGTATATAATCGCAGATAAGCAGATGTATTTCTGTGATGCGGATATTGTTTAATGGTAGGACGCGTCCTTGCCAAGGACGAGGTGGGAGTTCGATTCTCCCTATCCGCACAAAGGTCAGAGCATAAAACCCCTATTTCCTAGAGAAATAGGGGTTTTATGTATATAAGACTAAGGACATGCCTCTATAAATTTTCGAAATGGCTAAAAATAAGGATTTTTTAGAGACATCTGTGGATAAAACTGTGGAAATGTGTATAAAGGACTGGCTTTTACTCGTATAAAAGCTGTTTATGCGATATAAATGTTTCATAAGAAACATTTCACGTGAAATTAGTCTAATTGTATGGCAAAGACACAAAAACGAGGCGTAGGAGATGTTGGAGAAGGGGTTGCTCAAAAATACCTTGAAAATAATAGATTTTTCGTCCTTTCCAGGAATTATTGGAAGCCCTGGGGAGAGATAGATATTGTGGCCGAGCGGGACCATGTGCTTCATTTCGTGGAAGTTAAGTCTGTTTCTGTGAAGGGGAGTGGGGGCAAGTTTTCACGGGAAACCATTCGTCCTGAAGAAAATATGCACCCTGCAAAGCTTAGGAGGCTCCATAGGGTTGTTCAAACTTACCTTATCGAAGAGAAAGTTCCTGAGAATAAAGAGTGGCAGATAGACCTAGTGTGTGTGTTTCTTAATTTTGAAACAAAACGTGCAAAGGTAGAGATGTTTGAGAACATTATTATATAAGTCTATTCTGTGTTATTCTCGAGCGTGAGCGGGCTGTCGTATACCGGTAGTACGCTTGCTTTGGGAGCAAGATGACTGGGTTCGATTCCCAGCAGCCCGATGGTATATGAAAAGAATTACGCTTACGACACAAGGCGTTAAGGGCTATGAGCTTATAGACTCTGGTCTTGAAGAGAAGTTTGAGCGTTATGGTTCGGTACGCTTGGTGCGCCCAGATCCACAGGCGCTCTGGCAAAAAACCCTTGCAATACAAGCTTGGGATGGGGTTGATGCGTCGTATGTACGCGAAGGTAGGGAAGGGGAGTGGAAAGCAAAAAAACCTCTTCCAAAAGAGTGGCCCATCGAAATAGGGGGGCTTACAGTACACATTAAACCAACCTCTTTCAAACATACTGGAGTATTTCCTGAGCAAGTGCCCAACTGGCAGTGGCTCCGTGAATCTATAGAAAAGGCAAAAAAAGCGGGAAAGCAGGAAGTCTCTGTACTTAACCTCTTTGGCTACACAGGAGGTGCGACTATTGCAGCACTTCAAGCAGGAGCATCTGTGTGCCATGTTGATGCATCAAAGTCTGCTGTTTCATGGGCACGTGAAAACGCAGAACTTTCAGGCGTTGCCGACAAGCCAGTGCGCTGGATCATTGAAGACGTACTAACTTTTGTAGAGCGTGAAATTAAACGCGGCAACAAGTATGACTTTATCCTTATGGACCCACCTGCGTTTGGCCACGGTCCAAAAGACGAGTTGTGGAAGTTTGAAGAGCACTTTCTTGAACTTATGCGCCTCTGTAAAGAGCTCTTAAGTGAAAAGCCTTGCGGCATACTCATTAACGGCTATGCAGCGGGGTATTCGGCATCTGCGTTTGCATACAACCTTACCCCTTTTGTTGAACAGTATGGTGGGGATATAGAATTTGGTGAACTCACTATTGAAGAGACGGCAGGGAAACGCCTACTCCCATGCGGCATATTTGCGCGCTGGCTGTGCCTGTAAGCGCCTAACGGTGTTCTATAGCGTCTATCAGCTTTTGTCTTTCCTGTGCGTATGTAGGAGCAAAATTGGAAGATACTGTTGCAAGGTCACCGGAAAGTAGCTCTACGAGGCCTCCGTTACCTGCTGCAGCGAGGCTTCGGTTTATGTACCCTATCGTTATGGCTCGTAGGTCGCGGCTTGAGGTTGTCTCTCCGGCCGTTGCCGTTGCTATAAGCCCCACGAGCTGCCCATCATACGTGCGCACCACGGCTCCGCCGGAGGATCCGCCTTGCGACACTACCGTACCGCCAACGGATACAACATCAACATTTTTTGCTTCGTTGAAAGTATATAACTGGCCGATAGTGGTAAATGCCGATGTTGCGTATAGATTTTTTTCTATGGTGATCCCATCAAGGAAGCCCGCTGGATATCCTGCAACAAGCATATGGTCTCCAGTGTCTGGAGCTGCTGCACTCATAGAAATGTTTTTAAAACTCTCGGGTAAGGTTCCTTGCGGGTTGGTAGTGCTAGATATCTTAAGAAACGCATAGTCATTTTCTCCCGTGCCCATGCTTTGCTCGGCTATTATCTGGCTGGCATGTTCGTTAATCCAAGCGGAAGGTAAATATAAAAGTGTTGCGCGGTAGAGGGGAGTAGCGGGGCTCCCTGCACGTATTACGCAGTCAACCGCACCCTTGGTTGGGTAGTCTGTGAGCAGAAAATATTGTCCCACATGTGCATTGGTGAGCACTATGCCACGCGAGTCTATAATGACACCACTCCCGGAAATAGAACGTACACTGCCACCGCTTTGTGTGAGACATAAAATATTTACGATCGACTGCCTTGTGTTGCTGTTTACCACCTCTGCATCAACGAGTGGGGTAAGTGGTTTAGGTACAATAGGAGTCGAAGAGGTGCTCGCGGTGGTTGAAAGAACGTTCTGCGCGGTCTTTTTAGGGGTTGTGGTAGCTACTGCTTTCCTAGGTAGGGAAGATGTTGCAACTGAAGGGCTGGAACTTGCAACATTTCCGGCATTCTCTGTATTAGTTGTAGCAGGTTTAAAAACCTCTTCTGTGTAAGCGACTCGCTCAGCAACTTGCTCTGTAAACGAAGCAAAAAGCTGATAGCCTTGCATGCTCATCATCTGGAGTATGGCGAGTGAACTTATGAGCAAACCTTGTATATAGGAGGATAGTCCGGAGAAGAGGTTCATGGTACTTAGTATAGACGTAATT
>CAYPJX010000036.1:0-3413 GCA_964411175.1 uncultured Candidatus Saccharibacteria bacterium
TGAAGAGTCTAGAGGATCAACAGCTGGGTAAATACCAAGCTCAGAGAGTGAACGGTTTAGCACAACAGTTGAGTCGAGGTGAGCAAAGGTAGTAGCTGGAGCTGGGTCGGTAAGGTCGTCGGCTGGCACGTAAATAGCCTGCACTGAGGTAATGGAACCCTTCTTGGTTGAGGTAATGCGCTCCTGGAGCTGGCCCATTTCCTCTGCGAGCGTTGGCTGGTAACCCACTGCCGATGGCACACGGCCGAGGAGTGACGACACCTCTGAACCCGCCTGCACGAAGCGGAAGATGTTGTCCACGAAGAAGAGTACGTCTTTACCCATTTGGTCGCGGAAGTACTCTGCCATAGTAAGGCCCGAAAGCGCGATGCGTGCGCGAGCACCCGGCACTTCGTTCATCTGGCCAAACACAAGAGCCATTTTATCGATAACACCAGACTCGGTCATTTCATGATAAAGGTCGTTACCCTCGCGCACGCGTTCACCCACACCCGCAAACACTGAGTAGCCGCCGTGTTCCTGCGCCACGTTGTGGATGAGCTCCTGCATGAGCACGGTCTTGCCCACGCCAGCGCCGCCAAAGAGACCCACCTTACCACCGCGGATAAACGGCGCCAAAAGGTCGATAGACTTAATACCGGTTTCAAACACTTCTGCTTTAGTTGATTGTTCCTTAAATGGAGGTGCCTCACGGTGGATAGAGTTGCGCGGAGCATCTGTAGGTGCTGGCTTACCGTCGATAGGCTCGCCCACTACGTTAAAGAGACGGCCGAGAGACTTCTCGCCAACCGGTACCGTAACTGGAGAGCCGGTATCTGCCACCTCAGCTTCACGAGCGAGGCCAGTGGTGTCTTGGAGTGCAATAGCGCGCACGCGGCCCAAGCCTATATGCTGCGCCACTTCAAATGTTACCGTGCGGTCATCTACCTTCGCCACAAGCGCGTTTTTAATAGGAGGAAGTTTTCCTTCTTCAGCGAAGTAGACGTCCACAACCGGGCCGATGATCTGCTTTATGACTCCTTTATTTTCGTTTTTCATATAATTTCTTTTTACGCTGCCATTGCTTCCATACCTCCTGTAATTTCGCTCACTTCCCTGGTTATCGCCGCTTGTCTTGCTTTGTTAAACTGTAGTGTCAGTGAGTGCTTCATCTCCCCAGCTTTGTCTGACGCACTCTTCATCGAGACCATGCGGGCGCTGTGCTCGGATGCCTGCGCCTCAAGGAGTGCATGATATAAAAATATTCCTGAAAGCCGTGGCAGTATCGCGCTTAAAACACCACCTTCTGAAGGCTCTATCGTATATGTTGCAGGCGCCACTTCTCCAGACACCTCAGCGAAGGCTCCTTTTATTGGGGTGATATCTTCGACAACTTTTTGTAACTCCGCTAGCGTAAGCGGAAACATCGTGCGCAACGTTGGGCGCTGCTCAAAGGTTGAAATAAAATTTTGATAGCCTATACGCACGATGTCGGTGACACCGTTTGCAAAACGCTCTGCAGCCTCGGCGACCACTTGCGCGAGCAGCTCATCTGTTACCTCGTCGGTGTTGGGGTGGTAACGCTCCACGTTAAAACCACGGTTAAGAAAGAAGTCGTTGGCCTTTTTTCCTATCGCAATTATCGAAACGTGTTCACTAGTGATACCGCTTGCAGCGATGTCTGCCATAGTATTGCGCAGAACCGCTGAGTTAAGCGCGCCTGCAAGACCTTTGTCGGAAGTGATCACAATGTAGAGCGCACGCTTAACTTCGCGCGCTTGTGTGAGCGGGTGATTTTGCAGCTCTTGTGTGCCAGACACACGCGAGAGTATAGAGACCGCAGCGCGCGCATAGGCACGCCCTGCAATAGCCTTCTGCTGAGCTTTGCGCATCTTAGCAGCCGAAACAGCTTCCATCGCCTTCGTTACTTTGCGAGTCTTTTCGGTGGAGCGGATTTTCAGTTTTATAGCTTTAAGGCCTGCCATAGTTGAGCATCAAGAAGATCGTTAGAGTGTGAAGAGTTGCGGATGTGTCTCTGTAAAACGTGCCAATGCCTCCTTCAGCTCATTTTCAGAGTCTTCTGATATTTCCTTTGCATCGCGGATAGTCGGGAGGAGTTTCGGTGCGCTTGCAGAAAGGAAGCTGACGAGCTTTTGTTCAAACTCCGGCACTCTTGCAACCTCTACCTTTGAAAGGTAGCCGTTGATTGACGCGTATATAACCACTGCCTGCTCCTCAAAGCCGAGCGGCTGGCCATTTTTTTGTTTGAGCGTTGCCATCATACGCTCACCTGCATCTATCTGCTTTTTGGTGTTTGCATCGAGGTCCTGGCTAAACTGCATAAAGGCTTCAAGCTCGCGGAACTGTGCGAGCTCAAGCTTAATGCGGCCGGAGACTTTCTTCATCGCTTTGGTCTGTGCGCTTGAACCTACACGTGACACCGAGATGCCTGCGTTGATAGCTGGGCGAAAACCCTTGTTGAAGAGTTCGCTCTCAAGAAAGATCTGACCATCGGTAATGGAGATCACGTTGGTTGGGATGTAGCCAGACACGTCACCCTCCTGAGTTTCAATAATAGGAAGCGCGGTGAGTGAACCAGCACCCTTCTCCTTAGAAAGCTTTGCGGCGCGTTCAAGCAAGCGCGAGTGGAGGTAAAACACATCGCCCGGGTATGCCTCGCGACCCGGCGGACGGCGCAGAAGCAACGAAAGTTCGCGGTATGCAACTGCATGCTTACTGAGGTCGTCGTAGATGATGAGCGCATCGCGACCGTTATCGAGGAAGTGCTCGCCGATAGCAGCACCAGCAAACGGTGCCAAATACTGGAGTGCCGCCGGTGCTGAAGCACCCGCATCTACCACAATGGTGTACTCCATAGCACCTGCATCTTTGAGTTGCTGCACGAGGCGCGCAGTCTTAGACTCCTTCTGACCGATAGAAACGTAGATACAAATAGGACGCTTTTCTTTAGGCTCGTTCTTTTGGTTGATGATGGTGTCGATAGCAACGGTCGTCTTGCCGGTACCACGGTCACCAATGATGAGCTCGCGCTGACCGCGACCTATCGGGATCATAGAGTCGATAGCTTTGATGCCGGTATGGAGTGGCTCCTTCACCGACTGGCGGTCCATTACGCCGTATGCCTCGCGCTCAATAGGGTTGCGAGTTTTGGTTTTAAGAGCACCTTGTCCATCGAGCGCTTCTCCAAGCGCCGAAACCACACGGCCCACGAGTTCGTCACCAACTGGAATAGAGAGCACCGTGCCAGTTGCGGTCACCGTCATACCCTCAGACACAAGCGCAGCATCTCCTAGAATAATTGCGCGGATAGACTCTTCCTCAAGGTTGAGCACGACGCCGAACACCTCTTGGCTTCCCTCAAGCGCATGCTCAAGCGTTTTGCCACCCGCAATATCAAAGCGGAGCATTTCCGA
>CAYPJX010000036.1:3423-4139 GCA_964411175.1 uncultured Candidatus Saccharibacteria bacterium
CCTTAAGCCCTTCTATCTCGGCAACGCCATCTTGCACACGAGTAACCACACCCACATCTTTAGTGCGTGCGCTCGGAGCAAAGTTTTCGATCTCTTTTTTAAATTGTTCGATGAAGTTATTCATGGGAGGTGTTCGTTTGAATCAGGTTTCTATAGAGCTCAAGCAATACTCTGGTTCGCTCTTGTTCGGGTGTTACCGTTTGGTAACTTTTCGAGCGTTTTTCTTTGAGTAGTAAGCGCTCGTACTCTGAGTAAATCTTGTGAAGAAGTTTTTGATGACCGCGACGCACAAGTGCTTCTTTAAGGTTTGTCAGATATTCGCTTCCTTTTGACGCATCTGCTTGCACCGCGTCAAAAAGAGCTCGAGCGTAAGTTGCCTCTAGAGTCATTTCTGCTCCTTTGCTAGCTTTTCAATACCCAAAACTATCATACGAGCAACTTCTTCCTTGCTTTCGTTGATAGCTCCACGCTTCATCTCTGCAGCTTGCGCTTCTGCTTCAGTGAGTACGCGCTGCGCCGAACCTTCTGCCGTAGTAACAAGCTCCTTTGCTTTGAGTGCGCCTGCTTCGCGCGCTTCACTTATGAGCGAGTCTGCCTCTTCGCCCGCCTTTGCAAGCATGCTCGCGCGCGAGTCTTCTATTTCGGCAAGTTTACGTGCAGCTTCATGAGCATCGGCAACACCTTTAGCCATCTTTTCACGACGCTCTTCAAGCGCT
>CAYPJX010000036.1:4149-8598 GCA_964411175.1 uncultured Candidatus Saccharibacteria bacterium
GCGCTCGGGTAAGCGGCTTATACAGGAAATAGGTCAGACCTCCGAGTAGAATGCCGAAGTTAACTGCATTTATAAGCAGAAGGCGCCAGTCTATGCCGAAAGCCGCAAAGAGTTGATCCATGAGGAATACGCGCTAGGGCCAAGGACTACACGAACTTGATAATGAAGGAAACCACGAGGGCCAAAATGCCAAGCGCCTCGGTGAACACGATTGCAAGAATCATGTTTGAAACCACCTTGTCGGATGCCTCTGGGTTGCGGCCTATAGCGTCCATTGCGTGTCCGCCGATGAGGCCGATACCAATGCTCGGACCCAATACACCAATACTTGCCGCAAGTGCCATACCAATAAGGCGTGCTGTCTCGATATCCATAATACGTCTTTTACTTCCCTGCTAAATTAATAATCTCGTCCTACTACTGTAACACAAAAACCCTTAAACACCAGGTTTTAGTGTGCTTCGGCACCCGCTTTGCCGTCAGGCAGGTGGTGTCCCTTGCCTGAGTAGTCGTGAGGAGCGGCGATAGCCATCTTGATGAAGAAAAGAGTAAGCATAGAGAAAACAGCTGCTTGTACTACGCCCACAAAGAGCTCAAATGCCATAAGAGGCGCTGGAACCACGTACGGTACGAACAGCCCAACCACACCGAGAAGCACTTGGCCAGCAAAAATATTTCCAAAGAGACGGAATGAAAAAGAGATGAAGCGCGACATTTCTGAAACGAATTCAATGATACCCACGGTAAAGCCGAGTGGTGAAGAAAAGTTAAAAAACTTAGAGCTATAGCGCCAGAAACCAAGCGCTACTATACCAGCAGCCTCTATAGAGAGTACTGAGATGATCGCAAGTGCCAAGGTAACGTTAAGGTCAGTGTTTACTGCATGGAGGAGCGGGATAAACTCATGCTCATGATGGAAGCCTATTGAGCCAAATAGTGGAAGAAAATCGAACATGTTTGCGGTGGCAATAAAAAAGAAAATGGTAGTTATGAGGGGAAAATACTTTACTGCGAGTGCACGGCTACCGAGCGTCTGCTCCATAAAACCGAGCACAAACTCAAAGATCGCCTCAAAAAAGTTTTGCACCTTGCCTGGAACAAGGTTTGGCTTACGTCCTGCAAAAAACGCAAGAACGAGCAGGAATGTAATAACCACCCACGCAGAAATAAGTGTGTTGGTTATTGGTATGCCCCACAGCTCAAACAGCCTCTCAGGAGCGAGAGATATGTGCAGTCCCGCCTTTTCTTCCATAACTATACCGACACTATAACACGAAACACTAAAAATGGTACGGGAACACGTGCAATACACTCACTATAAGTGCCACGAGCCCCGCCTGCAGCAAGAGGCCTATCAAAGGCCCGGGATGTATACTCCTACCCTTCTGCACCCATATATGGAAGCGTTGCAGGGGCTCCATAAACTTTAGGCGGAGTTTAAAGTACACAAATTGAAGTGGGTCAGGGAGTATCCCCGCCCACGCACCCAAAATAACAAACCACCATGGTAGATGGAAAAGCGAGAAGCTAAATAGAACTACTGCCAGCACCGTACCCAATACAGCGTCAGAGCCTATTCGTAATAGATCAAACAGAAAGAGCGGACTTTTTGTGTTCATGTTGTCTTTAAGGCGGTCCGACTCCTCCTGCTCTTTTGAAAGAATGCGGTAGTCCCAGTGTGGGAGCGCGTCTATAGCAAAGTGGCTCGCAAACCCGGCCGCAAAGGCAAGTACAGGTTGCGAAGGAAAGAGCGAGGCAGCTGCGGCACCGACCAACGCATGTGTCGTAAGGGTCATAAAAAACATGGTAGCATGGGAGACAAGATGTACCACCTGCCTACGTCGATGATAGTCGCGGTTGCGGTGCTGACAGCCTTTTTTGCGATCATTACCGTGCTTAAGTACTCGATCGTAGATAATTTTTCTCGCACGCGCCTCATGATGACGCTCTTTTTCTGTTTTATCGTGCTGACACTCACTATCTCCTTCAAGCAGTACGCTGTTCACACCCTCCCCTTTTCAAGTGCCGCAGCTGCCGCAGGGCTTCTTGTGGGGTTTCTGGTTGGAGTACCCGCCGCAGAAGGCAGGCTGAAGCGCGAAGGCCTGAGCCGCTACCGCGAAAATTTTGCAAAGGTGGAGCGCAACGGCATACGCGGGTTTGCGTGGTGGAATATAGTTAACTTCTACACCGTCATGAGCGCCCTCGTGCTCATAAACTTAGTTGGCCTCTCAACCGTCATATTTCGCGGTGCCGAAAACTGGGCAATACTCACGAGCGCCGTAGGTGCGTTCCTCCTTGGCACCATAGTGCCGTACTTAGTTCACTTATGGAGTATCAAAGCAGCACAGAAGAAAAGTACCACCACTAAAGAGTAGAGAAACATTTTCTTCGCCCACGCACGGTCGTCGTTGGTAAAAAAGCCTTGTACAGAAAGAAAGAGCCACCATAGGCAGGCTATGGTCATGAGTACGAGGTACATGATGCCCACCTGGCGGATATACTCAAGCGCATAGACCGCACTTGCAAAGGCGAGCACGTAGAGCAAAATGCGTATTTTTGTATGGCCCACGCCATAGGTAACCGGAACTATCGGAATACCAGCAGAAGCGTATTCCTCTTTTCTATATAACGCGATAGCAAGAAAATGCGGCATCTGCCAGAGCGCCACAATAAGAAACAGTATGATGCCGCCCAGGTCTATGGTGCCGGTAACCGCAACGTAGCCAACGAGCGGCGGTATGGCACCTGAAAGGCTGCCTAGCTCTGTTGCAAAGGACGTCTTCCTCTTTGCAAAGGTGTATACGCCGACGTACAAAAAGACTCCAAGGAGCGCGAGCGAGAGCGCAAGTAGGTTGGTAAACAAAAGAAGTACGACGCCACCTATACCAAGTGCAAGAGAAAAAAATAATGCTTCGCGACCGGTAATGGCGCCGGTCACCAAAGAGCGGCTTTTAGTACGCGACATGTACTGGTCGATATCGCGGTCTATCCAGTTGTTCCATACACAAGCACACGCAATGATGAGCGAGAGGCCCATGAGCATCGCAAGGAAAAGCTGCCAGTCTATGGCGTCGAGCTTTGAGGCAAAGAGAAAGCCTGCGGTTGCATAGAGCGCATTACCGTAGACAATACCTGGCTTTGCAAGCCGGTAATATTTTTTAATGGTTTTCATGACCGCTTGGGAAGATATTTTCCTCCTCAAAGACATTGGCCTGCGCGCGCGGATGCATATTATGCTGCAAGTTGTACATGATCCATACTGAGCCGCCGGCAAGCGCTACCACCAAGGTTAGGGCATAGCCAAAAATTGCCAGGTTAAACCGCGGCTTCTCTTCTTCTCCTAAGTGTAAAAAGAAATATAACTGTGTTGCAAATTGACTGAGCGCTAACACGACCAGGAGTACCAGCGCACTTTGGTGTGAGATGCTCTCATGCCCACTGACGGTATGTATAAGTACCAGTGTAAACGCAACCACGGTAAACGCGAGCGAGAGTACGTACCCCAGTAGATAGTGTGCGAGTTTCCTGTTCATATACCAAGTGCGCCAAACAAGTAGACGACCGTAAATATAAATATCCAGATAACGTCGAGGAAGTGCCAGAAGAGTGCGAGCATTGAAAGCTTTTGTCTAACCGAAGCGCTCATTCCTTTTTTCCATGCATACACTATGAGCGCGCCGAGCCACACAGAACCTACCAGCACATGCAGACCGTGTGTGCCCACCAAACCAAAAAAGGCAGAAAGGAATGCACTGCGACCTGGGCCATTGCCCTCTGCGATAAGGTGAGAAAATTCTGTAACTTCAAACCCGAGAAATGTTACGCCGAGGAGAAGTGTCGCTAACATGAGCGAAATAGCGAGACCTTTCTTTCGAGCGTGTGTAGCGATAACTGAAAGGCCTATGGTGAGGCTTGAAGTGAGGAGCAGTACGGTCTCCGCAAAAACAAACGGAAGGTTAGTGAGCGTCTCGGCAGTTGCTCCTCCAAAAGTCTCATGCATCAAGACCGCATACGTTGCAAAGAGGCTTGCAAACAGTATGCAGTCGCTCATGAGATAGGTCCAAAAGCCAAGTATATTCCTCTCCCCTACCTGCGTATGTTCGTGGCTCGTGCTCATACTATTATTTCCTCTTCTATCTTCTCTTCAAACCCGCGATATATAAGGAACACCACTATGGCACCCGCAGCCAACACCGATGCCCACCATATGTGCCACACAAGCCCAAAACCGAGTACCCCTGCTGCGACCGCAACCAGGAGCCCGAGCGGCGTATTTTTAGGAAGCATAATGTGCGCACCTGAGGAAGCCGGGAGTTGCACACCTCTCTGCTTCATCGCCCACCACGCATCCCTTCCGGAAGCCTCTGGTAGTGAAGCGAAGTTGTACAGCGGCGCAGGAGAAGCAGTAGCCCACTCAAGGGTCCGGCCGTTCCATGGGTCGCCGGTAGT
>CAYPJX010000037.1:0-8571 GCA_964411175.1 uncultured Candidatus Saccharibacteria bacterium
CGGACGTCACGACGCCGAGCGTGAGCGCCTCTCGCTCGACCTCTCGCGCCGCATCCCAGACCTCGGCATAAGCGATGAAACGCTCCGGACAGCCTTTGCTCCAGGTGCAACCCTAAATCAATAGCCCCTGTTGCATATTTATACCCTAGTGGTAGAGTAGGGGCGTTCCAGTCAAGTCTCCGGTGCGAGTAGCAAGGAGGGTCGCCTTACGGGAACGAGGTTAATTAATTGTTTTCGCGAAATATGGCACGCAAATTGTTTGTGGGTGGCCTTCCGTACCGCACAACGAACGACGAACTTCGGGACGCGTTCGCTAAGGCTGGCGAGGTTGCATCTGCTTCGATCGTGACCGATCGTGAGACTGGTCGCTCAAGGGGCTTCGGCTTCGTTGAGATGGCACAGGATGCAGACGCGGACAACGCTATTTCTATGTGGAATGGCAAGGAGTTCGACGGACGCACGCTCACTGTATCTGATGCACGTCCGAAGGCGTAATCTCTTGGTTTAGCCTCAAAAATCCTCCGCTTCGGCGGAGGATTTTTGTTTTTGGTACTATGACTACGTCAAAACATATGAACCTAGTTTCTGAACTCAAAAAATTCTACAAAACACACCGTCGCGACCTGCCGTGGAGGAAAACCCACGACCCCTACAAGATACTGGTTTCAGAGGTCATGCTCCAACAAACCCAGGTTGAGCGGGTGATACCTTATTACCAAAACTGGATCAAAAAATATCCAACCGCTAAAAAACTCGCCTCAGCCAAGCTCTCTGAAGTCCTTACGATGTGGCAGGGTTTGGGGTATAACCGCCGCGGCAAATATCTCTGGGAGGCGGCTAAGATATTGAGCGCCGCAAAAGATCTCTCAGAAAAGTCCTCGGGTAGCCCCCAGACTTTTCTTCGAGAATCTTTTGCTTCGCTGCCACCAAAGCTCCCGGGCGTGGGGCCCTATACGCGTGCTGCGGTAGAGGCCTTTGCCTTTAACAAGCCAGGTGTGTTTATAGAAACAAATATACGCACCGTATTTACACGTGCATACTTTCCAGAGAGAGCAGAGGTTCATGACGCCGAGCTTATGCCGCTCATTGAGCGCGACCTTACAGTCTCACGCATGGAGCCGAGAAACTTTTACGCAGCACTCATGGACTACGGCTCACACCTTAAGAAAAACGGTGTGCGTATAAACCACCAAAGTAAGCACTATACAAAGCAAAAGAAGTTTGCAGGCTCAGACAGGCAAAAGCGAGGGGCACTCATGCGCGAACTTATTACATCTCCTAAAACAGAGGAGCACTTGAGTAAGAAACTTTCGTATACAAAAAAAGAAACCGCGCGATTGCTCGCGCGGCTTGTTGCTGAAGGGCTCCTTAAGAAAGTAGGAAGCCGTTATAGCGTTGCTGACTAGTCGGAGCTGTGAGCGCTCCGCGTCCGGGGGTGTGGAGGCTGCCTACGTTCCCCATTACCCCAGTCTCGGTCTTCGCCGTCTGTCTCGAGGTCTTCGACAGGCTCGATATAGTCGGGATTGGTCACCACTTCGTGTCGTGCATTGCTGCGGCCGGCCACCTCGGTTCCACGCTTGCCGTGTTTGGGCATGTTAGGACTCCTCCTCTTGTTCACATGCCGGCTCGCTCGTCTTCGCCCCAGCCGTCGCCGCCGTCGGCAGTGCGATACTCGCCATCACGCCCGAGCTCGAACTGCTCGAAGTCGGGCTCGGCCTCGCGTGTGTGGCCGGAGCCACCCTGCGGGAAGTAGAGCCGCGACGGCGGCTTGCTGAAGCCGGCACAGCCGTCTGTGCCGGCCATGTGCCAGCCCACCACATAATTCTGAGGGTCACTCGGACTCTTGAGGTCCGGGTCACCCTCGAAATGCACTGGATGCATCATATTGCACTCGGTGCAGTAACCGTGCTTCGCGATCTGTTCTTTGTTCAAGATTCAGTCCTCCTGTTTGGCTGCTCGGTTCGTCCAGAATTATTATGCACTAAAAAACCCGCCCTGTAAAGGGCGGGTTTTTGACCACTATGAATTTCTTAGACACCCAAGACAACCGGGATCACGATTGGGCGCTTGTTGGTCTTCTCAAAGAGGAAGCGCGCAACGGCGTCGGTTACGTTGTTCTTAACGAAGTCGAAGTTAACCGGCTGCTGGTTTTTAGTACCATCCTCGATAGTTTTCTTTACGATGATGCGTGCCTGCTGGAGAAGCTCCTGGCTTTCGCGTAGGTACACAAAGCCGCGAGAGATGATGTCTGGGCTCTTGCGTAGGCGGCCAGTCTTTGGGTTTACCGTAGCGATGATTACAAACATACCTTCCTGTGCGAGCACGGTGCGGTCGCGGATAACCACCTCTTGGATGTCGCCGATAGCAAAGCCGTCTACCAACCTGAGGCCGTTTGGAGCGCTCTCTTTAAGGCGCACAATCTTCTGACCCTCGTCTTGGATCTCGATAACTGCTGAGTTGTCTGGGACAATGATCTCTTCGTCGGAGCGGCCGCATGCGCGTGCGATGTCTGCATGTACACGAAGCATGTAGTGGTAGCCGTGCATTGGCATAAAAAAGCGCGGGTTTATTTTCTGGTGGATCCAGAAAGTCTCGTCGCGGTTTGCGTGGCCAGAGGCATGCACGTCCATGGTGTCGCGGTGGATGATGCGCGCACCTTGGCGAGAGAGGTTGTCTTTAAGTTTTTGTACCGAGCGTTCATTACCTGGCACGATAGACGAAGAGAGTACGATAGTGTCGCCCTTCTTTATTTTCACGTGCTTGTGGGTCTTCATCGCGATACGCATCATGGCAGCAAACTCGTCGCCCTGTGCACCAGTTGCTATGACAAGTATCTTGCTGTCGGGTATGCTCTCGAGTTGCTCGGCACCTATGAAGGTCTTCTCGTTTACTTTAAGAAGCCCTAAGTGCTTAACTATTTCGATGTTTACTTTCATCGAGCGGCCTTCAACCAGAATCTTGCGGCCCGTGCGCTCTGCGGTCTGAATGATGTGCATGAGGCGCTCAAGCTGCGAGGAGAAGGTTGCGATGATGAGACGGCCTGGGGTGTTTTGGATAATCTCCTCCATGTTCTTGCGCACATTACGCTCAGGGATAGAGAAGCCGGCACGCTCAACGTTGGTTGAGTCGGCAGCAAGGAAGAGCACCTTCTTGTCGTTGAAGAATGAAAACTCTTTTTCTTCCTCCGGAGTCGGCACGCCGTCGACGTGGTCGAGCTTAAGGTCGCCGGTAAACACAAGGAGACCGTGCGGCGTCTCGATAACCACACCCATGGAGTCTGGAATGGTGTGTGTTACGGAGAAGAACTTTACGCGCAGGTTACCCACGCGCACGGTGTCGGCCTTTTCAACCTCTTGGAGGTCGATAGGTTTGAGGTTAGGAAACTCTTCCTGGCGCTTCTTGATCATGACGCCAGTGAGGCGGCGGGTGTAGATAGGCGGGTAGCCTATGCGGTCGATGATGTAGGGAATACCACCGATGTGGTCGAGGTGGCCGTGCGTGATAAACATCGCGCGGATCTTGTCCTGGCGGTCTTCGAGGTACTTGGTGTTGGGGAGGATGTAGTCGATACCTGGTGTGTCGTCCTCGCGGAACTGGAACCCGCAGTCGATGATGACGATGTCGTCGCCATACTCAACCATGGTCATGTTGCGGCCGATTTCTTCTACGCCGCCAAGTGGGATGATGCGGATATTGCCGGGCTCCAATGGTGGAATAGGCTTCTCGTCTGGGTTAGGCTTTGCGCCCTCGCCTGAGACGCTGAGTGTCGGGCGTGGTGGGTGCACCTGGTGAGGCTTAGGGCCGCCAGAACGAGGGCCGCGACCACGGCCACGACTATTGTTTCGATTAAATTTACCACCCGCGAATGAGCGGCGGCTCTTGCCTGTGCCAGAGCCTGGTGCAGCAGCCTTAGAGCTTGCTGCAGGATGCGATTGCTTTTCTTCCATGAATCGTTGCTAAATGAATAACGTTACTAAAATTCTCACTATTTTCTACTTAGTGGTATGTACAAACAAAGGCCACACATAATCGGTCTCGCGATGCCACGATGCGACTCCTGCAAAACGGTCACTTGGGGTCTCGATAAAGCCGAGTTCAAGTCCTTTGATGTCTTGTGGAACACTATACACGAAATTGGGCGCATAGAGAAATACTGCGGGGACGTCCTTTTCGAGCTCCGTTTTAACTGTTGCATACAGGGAAGCACGCTCGTTCTGGTTGGTGGTCGAACGGAGTGCCTCAAGTGCCTGGTCGACGGTCGGGTTTGCATAGAGTGCAACGTTGAGGCCGGGGTCGTTGCGCTGGCTTGAGTGCCAGAAGGCGTAGAGGTCTACCTCGCGCCCAACCACTTCGCCAAAGAGTAGCGCATCATACTTACGTGGGCGTATTACGTTCTGTGAGAGGTCGCCCTGGTCGAATATTTTTACATCAACCTTGGCGCCCATCTGCTGCCACTTCTCACGCAGGTATTCTGCAGCTGCACGCAGCTCAGGCACGTTGCCGGTTGAGATAGAGAAGGAAAGTGTTTTTGTGGTAGCAGTTTTTCCGGTGCCGGTGGTTTTGGCAAGGATGCCATCTGCATTTGGCTTCCAACCTTTTTTAAGCAAATATTCACGCGCGGCCTCGGTGCCGGTTTGCAGTGTCGCGCCAGAGGTAGCAGTGTCTCCTAGAACGCTTGGTGGTACGGGACCGGTTATAGCAACGCCATAGCCGCCGAGTATGCGCTGTATAAGGTCGTTGCGGTCTATAGCAGCTTCAAGTGCTGCGCGTGCATCGAGATCGCGTAACACCTCAGACTGGCTCTGGTTGAAAAAGATGCCAAACACACGGTTGAGCGGAGACTCTTTGATTATGTTGTTCTCGATCTCTGGGAGTTCGCTTGGTGAAAGGCCGCTTGCTGCTTCTATTTGTCCTGCTTTGAGCGCAGAAATGATCGTATTCTCACTTTGGTAGAACTTAAGGGTGAGTTTTGAAAGGTATGGCTTCTCCGGAAGGTGATCAGCAAAAGCGACAAGCTCATAGGATGCGGGTATACCAGAAGAGGTGCGCGTAACATCTTTAATTTTGAACGGGCCAGACCCGACCGGGTTGGTATTGAGTTCGCTAAATGGAAACTCTTCGTTGGATACGTTTTGCCAAAGATGTTTAGGAAGGATACCTACGGTGAGGTTCTCTATAAACGGAGCATAGGCTCCAACAAGCGTAAAGGTAACCGTGTATGAGTCTACTTCCTCTGCAAGTACGCCGTCCCAGTTTGCACGCAAGGGAGACTTAAGTACTGGGTCTTGTATCTTGTTGACCGTAAAGACCACATCGCTTGCCTGGACCGGTGCGCCGTCGCTAAATTTTGCCTTTTCGTTAAGTGTGAAGGTATACACACGTCCATCGTCTGAAATGGTGTAGCCTGTTGCTAGGCTTGGGAGGTATGTGCCGTTTTCGCCCGTGCGTAAAAGGCCGGAGTATACGAGGCTCGTAAGGTCGCGGTCAGCATCAGAAATGGCAAGCACAGGGTTAATGAAACGCGGCGTGCCTACAATACCCTCAACCATGACCCCACCGTAGCCCGGGACAGCAGTTAAAAGACGCTCATTGAGGGCGTATAACAAAAATGCTGAACTAATGCACATGAACCAATAGAAGAAGAGGAACAGTGCGCGGCCCGAAGGGGAAAATGCCTGGTAAATATCCTCGAGCCTATCGATAAGCGGTACATAGACCGGCTTGTTGAGAAGACGCCAGAATTGGCTCATTGTGAGTTGTTGAGAACTTAAAGTTAGAGGTAAGTAGAAACTACTTTACGATAAGCGCTAAAAGCGCAGACGCCGCGAGCAGCACACCCAAAACGATGCTCACGTAGAACAGCGTTTTTTCCATACCGCGGCGGGTATGATATGCGGCACTGAAATTGTCGCCTCCGAGAGCTCCACCAACCGAGGCGCCACTCTGCTGCAAAAGCACGCAGATGACCACCGCGACGGAGAGCACAACCTGTATGTACGGGAGTACCCCGCTTAATGCCATGTACAAACCGTACCACACCCTCAAAACCCTTGCAATGGCGAGGCGGGGCGGTAATTCTTGATCTCTTCATTAATCTGAAGTAAATTTAGGCCCTATAGAGCTCGATTTCGGGCGGAAAATTATCAGTTTATTTAGTTTTCGCTATGAAAAAAAGCAACAAGAAGGCAGTAAAGAAGGCTCCCACTAAGAAGAAGCTAGTAGTAACTAAAAAGGCAAAGGCAGTTGCGCCGCTTGCCGTTACTAACACCTCTGGTGTAACGCCGCTTGGTGACCGTGTAGTGGTGAGCCCGACCATACCTGAGTCGACCACCTCTTTTGGCCTTATCATCCCTGAAACCGCAAGCAAAGAGAAGCCTGAAACCGGTGTGGTCGTTGCAGTAGGCCCAGGCCGCATCGGCGACGACAACATGCACGTACCGGTTGGTGTGTCGGTAGGCGACCGTATTATGTTCAACAAATACGGCTACGACGAAGTTAAGGTAAATGGCAAGGAGTACTACATTGTCTCTGAGTCGAATATTCTCGCGATTCTCGGCTAATTTATCCGCATAACCTACAACTAAGATGGCAAAACAGATTCTCTTTAACGAACGAGCTCGCCGCGCGCTTAAGAGCGGCATCGACAAAGCGGCAAACACGGTAAAAATTACGCTCGGCCCTCGCGGGCGCAACGTAGCGCTCGACCGCGGCTTCGGCAGCCCCACTATCACTAACGACGGCGTATCTATCGCTAAGGAAATTACGCTACGCGACAAGTTTGAGAACATGGGCGCAGAGATAGTGAAGGAGGTAGCAACCAAGACCAACGACATCGCAGGCGACGGCACCACCACTTCGGTCGTTCTTCTTCAGGCAATTGTTGAAGAGGGTATGAAGCACACCGAGGCAGGCCTCTCGGCTATGGGTGTGCGTGCGGGTATAGAAAAGGCAGCAGGTGAGGCGGTGGTAGCACTACGCGGCCTCTCAAAGAAAATTCAAGATGACGCGGAGATCCGCCAGGTGGCGACCATTTCTGCAGAGTCGGTTGAGATAGGCACCATTATTGCCGACACTATCAAGGAGGTGGGCACTAACGGCGTGGTAACCGTTGAGGAGTCGCAGTCGCTCGGTATTGAAAAAGAAGTGGTTGAAGGCCTCGAGTTTGACCGCGGTTTTGTCTCGGCCTACATGATAACCGACCCGTCTCGCATGGAGGCGGCGTACAAAGACGCACAGATACTCATTACCGATAAAAAGATTTCTTCGCTCCAGGAGGTGCTTCCAGTTTTGGAGAAGGTAGCGCAGGCGGGCCGCAAAGAGCTCGTGATTATTGCTGAAGACGTAGATGGCGAGGCACTCACAACCTTTGTACTCAACAAGCTTCGTGGCACGTTTAACATCCTCGCGGTTAAGGCTCCTGGCTTTGGCGACCGCAAGAAGGAAATGCTTCAGGATATTGCCGTTATGACCGGCGGCCAGGTTATCACCGAGTCTGTAGGTCTTAAGTTTGAAGATGCAACGGTCGACATGCTCGGCCGCGCAGGCAAAGTTATTGCTACTAAAGAGTCGACCGTTATTGTAGACGGCAAGGGCACCAAGGCTGCTATCGAGAAGCGCATCGCAGAGCTTAAGAAGCAGATAGAAGACACGACCTCTAAGTTTGATAAAGAAAAGCTTGAGGAGCGCTTGGCTAAGCTCTCTGGTGGCGTGGCAGTTATCCGCGTGGGTGCGGCAACCGAAACTGAGATGAAGTACCTTAAGCTCAAGATAGAAGACGCGGTTAACGCAACCAAGGCTGCTATTGAGGAGGGTATTGTGTCTGGAGGTGGCTCGGCACTGGTTAAAGCTGCGCAGAAGGTAGGCGAAGCTTTTGCGAAGAGCAAGGACAAGATGCCTGCAGATATGCGCGTGGGCTACGAGGTGGTGCTTAAGGCGCTTGAGATGCCGCTTAGGCAGATAGCTATAAACGCTGGGGTAGATGCTGGCGTGGTTGTTGAGCGTGTGCGCGAAGCTAAAGGCTCGATGGGCTACGACGCAGTAAAAGGCGAAGTGGTAGACATGTTGGCCTCAGGCATTGTTGACCCGGTGAAGGTAACGCGCACCGGCCTTGAGCGCGCAGCTTCAGCGGCCGCAATACTCCTCACGACCGAGGCCGCGGTGGCCGAGGAGCAAAAGGATGAAAAAGATGCTCCGGTAGGTATGGGTGGTATGGACGGCATGGACTACTAGCTAATAGTCTTAGTGAGAATTTTAAAAGCCCCGCGAGAGCGGGGTTTTTACTTGCAATCTACACAGACGTAGTACAATGAGGGTATGACAGCACTATATGTAACGATCGGTATTTTAGCAGTGATTGTGGCGTGGTTTGTCGCTATGTACAACGGCTTTATAACCTTGGTGCAGCGCACGAAAGAAGCGTGGGCCGACATCGATGTGCAGCTTAAGCGCCGCTACGACCTTATCCCTAACTTGGTTGAGACGGTAAAGGGGTATGCGACACACGAGCGCGAAGCATTTGAAAATGTTACCAAGGCACGCGCGGAAGCTATGGATGCGTCTTCCCCGGCACAG
>CAYPJX010000038.1:0-8564 GCA_964411175.1 uncultured Candidatus Saccharibacteria bacterium
ATCGACGCGTTGCTTGAAAAGATCGAAATGGATGTGCCAGAACTTTTTGTTGCAAGCGAGCAGGAAAAGATACTCGGCCAGATGCGCGACGATGTTGCACGTTTTGGCCTCACCTTTGAGGGCTACCTCGAGCAGGTAGGCAAGACAGAAGAGCAGCTGCGCGAGGAGTTTAAGGACCAAGCGGTTAAGCGCGCGAAGCTCCAGATGGTACTCAACAAAGTAGCGGCAGATGAGAAAATAGAAGCAGAGAAGGCCGATGTCGACGAGGAAATGAAGCATGCACTCGAGCACTTCCCCGAGGCAAAGCAGGACCTCCTGCGCATCCACATCGAGACGGTGCTACGCAATGAGAAGGTACTCCAGATGGCTGAACAGCTCGAAACCAAATAAGAAATCTTCGATTTCTTTTTACCGTCGTTCGCTCGGAATCAAAAGTAAACTTTTATTCCTCGCTTCACTAGGTAATAAAAACTACAAAAACCCGCCCATCTGGGCGGGTTTTGTTTTGTATTGCAAAACTCCCCTCACTGGTCTATGCTCGGGCCACCATGCTTAAGCACCCGTTTGTGCTCGCACTCATTATCCTAAGTGGCCTTCTAGCTCCAACCCTTACCCCTATTGCCGCACAAAGCGTTGCGAGCACTACCCTTATATACGAGTACTGGCCTACACAAACAGGCGACGGCGCCTCGCTTACCGCAACAATACTCAACAGCATATCGGTAGATACTCTAAGCATGTTTACCCCGCGGCAAAACATGGAGATACACTCTGTATGTTTTGCTATAGACACCTACGAGTCTCAAGAGCCAGGGCTCTCACTTGGTGTATACGAAGTGTCAGACGCCTTGCGTGGCACTACTCTACTAGGCGCGTCAAGCCCGCTTGCGCTGAATGGACAGCAGATAAGCTGGCACGAGACCGGCACCAGCACCTGCGCTACATTTAACAACCCAGTGTCACTTACAAAAGACAAACTCTATGCACTTGGGTTTGACCACACCAAAACCACAAAAGCCGAGGATGCGTTTATGTTTTTTGGCGCCGGTGTAGACGACCCCGACCTGCGTGTTGCTATTACTAACTCTGTTATTGGTGGCATACTCATCCTCAACAACGACAAGCCGTATATCCGCATATATGGCCGCATAGTGCGGCACCCCGTGCTACTTATCCCGGGCATCTTAGGCTCATGGGAGAAAAACGGCACCTGGGTGCTCGACCCACTTGCTCATACGTACGACAACTTGGTGGACACACTGAAAGTAAATGGGTTTAGGCAAGAGTGGGAACTTTTTACCCTCCCCTACAACTGGGAGCAGTCTAACGTGGTAACCGCGCACGAGCTCGCACTTAAACTCGCAAGGATAAAAGAGGTGTGTGGCTGCAGTAAAGTAGACATTGTTGCCCACTCTATGGGCGGCCTCGTGGCTATGCAGTACATAACAAGCAGCGAGTATGCACAGGACGTAGGGCAGCTCATAACCCTTGGCACGCCGTTTGCCGGCTCGCCTAAGGCATACAAAATGTGGGGAGGCGGTGAGGTTGATTTTGACGACCCCACTGTTAATGTTTTTATGAATAGAATTTTTGCACGCGAAGCAAAAGATAGTGGCTACGACTCTGTCTTTGCGTACCTCCGCGGCAAGCCAGTAGCAAGTGTGCAGGAGCTTTTGCCGGTACACTCAAGCTACCTACTAGAGCAAAACGATGCACACTTTATAAACCACCCGCAAAACCCTTTCCTCACAACACTCCTCATGGAAGACAAGATCTCGCTACTTAAGAGCAGCGTTAGCCTGCATGTAGTGGTAGGCAACACAGGCACCAGCACCCCAACGTGGTATAGGGTTACAAACTCAACTAAGCTTCCCTTGTGGCCAAATGGCGAGATACTAGAAACCCTACTCGGGCAGGGCGACGGCACGGTGCCCGAGTATAACGCCCAATACTTAGCACCTGCTAAAACAACCTTGTTGGGCGTTGCGCACCGCGAGCTGCCACATGCTAGTGGCGCAGTTGTCTACACACAGCTAACAGGGGAAGAGCCGACTCAGGTGGTTAATAAAACCTATCAAATATATGAAAGCGACTTCGGTGTACTACTACAAAAAACCGCGCCTTCTAAAACAGAGTTTAAAGAATTTTTAGAGACCGTCCGCGAGGCATTTATAGAAACACTCAGTAGCTCTGCCAAGCATACCGTGCTCTTTGTCGCGCTTTACTCCCCTGTCGACATGCAGGTGACTGCGCCCGACGGCAAGCGGCTTGGCAAAGACTTTGCCACGGGCAACATGTTAGCCGAGATACCCAACGCGAGGTACTCGGGCCCACTGGAGGAGCATGAGTATGTGGTTATCGAAGACCCGCTCCCAGGCACTTACAAAGTTGAAACTATTGGCACAGGCAGCGGGGCCTACACAGTAGCCAGTGGGCTGGTAAGCGACACCGTCTCTACCTCTTCGCTTGTCTCGGGAACCACCACTCTCAACCAAGTAATATTAAACACACTGTTTGTGTCAGGCACCACCACCTCGCTCACACTTACTCCTCCGCCCACTCCCCTGGCAACCTCTACCCCAACCACCACCGAGCCCATGCTCGAGAATTGCGTGCAAGAGATAACCCGGGCCTACCAAGCAAAATGGATAGGTAAAAAACTTGTCTATGAGAAGCTGGTTGCCGACTGCAAGATACTCAAAGAGTTGTTTAAAACACGCGAGATTCTGGAGAAAACGGTTAAACGTGCTTCGGCTCAAAAGACCTTACTCTCAGCCACCAATACAGCAATACGCCTCACCATTGCTAACATGGAGTTGTTGGCAAAAGACAAGAATAACACCAAAGATGCGGTACTATTAATTACCAAGATAACCATATGGTTAAAAACCCAGATGTAAAGAAAGTAATTCTTGCGATTTTTTTAAGAGTGGTAGCTCTGTGTATAACAGTTTATATTGCTTCCATTTCGAATTTGGTTTTTCTAGACATTCTTGAAAAACATTTAGGATATGAATCACCGGCAGGCTCTTTCTGGGGGGGAGACTTGACCGACAATTTTGTTTCGCTTTATTTAGCCTTAATTTTTTTTGGGAGTATTATTTTTGGAACACTCGGAAAGTGGTGGGATTTCGCATTTATAATCCTATTTATCTCACTCGGTATTTGGGAGTATCAGGGAATTTCTACAACAACATCATCAATGTTTGTAGGCCTAGCTGTTGCCGCACTACTTGGCAACGTAATTGGTTTTGGGCTTAAACTACTTCGGCAAAAGCACTTCCCTAAGTTTGATATCTAAAAGAAAAAGGGCCCGGCAACACGTGAGTGTAGTCGGGACCCTTTGAGCAACCCTCTAGAAAGGCTGCTTGCTGCAAGCCACTCTAAACCAGTGGCGAAAGAACTTCATCAGGACACCCTACACAGAAGGAAAATCAAAGGATGTTGTTGGCCCACGAGATCAGGAACTTCTCAGTTACTCCGAAAGTAGCTGCAAGCTCAGTACGTCGAGCTTTGCTTTCCCTAATCTCCTTGGCAAAATCAACGAGAGCCCACGTGGACTCCCATCCTTCTTTGGACCCCATGGCCATCTCAGCCAGACGAAGTCCTATTGATGCAGCGATCATTTTTCTCTCCTAGTTGCGCCTCCCTGCCCATGCAGGAGGCATGAATGCAGAAAGGGCACGCGTAGCGCCCTGTACTAGGTAGTATTGCATATATATCGCTCTCAACAACAGCAGATATGCACAAATAAAAAGGGCCCGACATGAGCCGGGACCCGTTTTGTGTTGGCAGCCGAAGCTGCGCGTGCCGCGTACTAACCTACGTGGCATGTCCTTTATGTGCAAAATGGCGCACAGAGGACAGAAGGTACTTCATCAAGGCGTTCGTCTCGTAGGTGGTCGCAAGGTGGTGCGCTTCCAATGGTCTGCTCGAGTGTGCTCGAGAGTCTACAGAGGCGAGTGTTAACCGGCCAAAGAGAATTGGTGAGTGCGTCTTTCGACTGTTGCCGTCTGCTGGTCGCAGCAGAATAACGGCTGGAGAGTGAGCCCTGTACTAGCTATATTCTCAAGTTTATAAAAAACACACAAGCGTTTGCATGTGCATAACTCAAAGAAAAAGGGCCCGGCAGCAAATGAATGCAGTCGGACCCCTTGAGGAGCATCTCTTAGAAGAGATGCAAACTCGGCGGGAGAAGCCCGCACAGCTGGAATACCGCGAGGAGCGCGATAACCAGCACCGCTACCAAGGGCAACGGCAGATTAACATCATGATCCACAGAGACCTCCTTCTGTGCTACTGCGAGTCTAGAAATCGCAGCAGCGAAAGAACATCGTCAGGACACCCTCTTGAGCCGTTTGATGTCACGGATCAGGCGGTAGGTCCCACACGCGAAGGCGACAGCAAAGAAGATGCCGCCGACACGATACTCGTCAGTATGGCCGAAGACGACCAGACCGAGGCTAAAGAGAAGCGCAACGACGTTGGCCGAGATGGCAAACGTGTTGGCGACCACATTCAGCTCATATTTGACCTCCTGCCAGTCGACACGAGCGACAGAAGCAGAAAGGCGCATACGGAGATGCGAAGCGAGCGAATTGGAATTCATGGTAACCCCCTTTTGTGAGCCATCCGCCTCATGCGGATGGCATGAAAACGGACACTCCCAATGAGTGCCCTGTGTAGTAAGAGTCTCAATTTTTAAGTGATATAGCAAGTAACCGCTGTGTATAAGCCCGGGCAGGTTGAAAAGGCTCGTAAACGCGCGTAGAATGCCTGTACGTATGTATAAAAACTCTAAAGAACAGCAGCCAATTATGGGCCAGCTCGTGCCGATGGTGGTTGAAAAGAGCCCTATGGGTGAGCGCGCTTTCGATATTTACTCTCGCCTCCTCAAAGAGCGCATTATCTTCCTCTCTGGTCCTATCGAGGACTACAGTGCCAACCTGGTTATCGCTCAGCTCCTCTTCTTAGCTTCCGAAGATCCTAAGAAAGATATCCAGCTCTACATAAACTCCCCTGGCGGCTCGGTTACGGCAACGCTCGCCATGCTCGACACCATCAACTACATAAAGCCAGATGTGGTGACCGTCTGCGTGGGTATTGCAGCCTCAGGTGCAGCGGTTCTTTTGGCAGGTGGCGCGAAAGGTAAGCGCTTTGCCCTCCCGAACGCCGAGGTGATGATCCACCAGCCATGGGGTGGCGCACAGGGCCAGGCAACTGATATTGAGATAACTGCAAAACACATCCTTGCAACCCGCGACCGCCTCAACAAGATACTCGCCAAGGCTACCGGGCAGTCGCTTGAGCGTATAGAAAAAGACGTAGAGCGCGACTACTTCATGTCGGCAGACGACGCCAAGAAATATGGCCTCATAGACGATGTTCAGAAGAGCGCCAAGAAGTAATTTCAAGGCCAATTTTACTCCCCTCTCTAAACCCTGCGCGGCTTTGCCGTTTGCGGGGTTTTTTGCTATCGTTGGGGTACCTGCATGGTGCAGGGCCGTTCAACCTTCACTGTTTCAAAATTTTACTTTTTAGTATGTCTTTAAGCCGCTTCTCCCTTAGCAAAACGATCCTTTCTGTGAGCCGCATATTTGCGTTTCGTCTTGAATTTTCACAGTAAAACCCGCGTCTGCGGGCGTGGTCGTTGCTAGCCGCGAGGCGGTTTGAGACCCAAACCGCGTATGTCATTAAAACTAGTATTCCTCCTCCTTGGCGCGTCTGCCTTGGTGGGGGCAGTCATCGGCTATGTATTCCGTTGGCTGTTTGTGCTCGCAAAGAAGAGCTCTATCGAGCTTGAGGTGAAGCAACTGCTCCTCAACGCTCGCGAAGACGCAAAGAAGATAACCGCAGCTGCAGAAGACGAAGCAAAGCAAAAAATAAACGCCGCAGAAAACGATTTTAAAGAAAAAGAGGAGAAGATCGTCCGTGCAGAGGACCGCGTGTTTAAGCGAGAAGAGCAGCTCGACCGCAAACAGGAAGAGCTTAACCGCGAAGTAGAAAGCGTTAAAACAAAAATCGAAGAAATTAAATCTATAAAGGAGCGCGCAGATGCGCTGCTTTCTGAACGTGCAAATGCACTTGCAGCAGTAAGTGGCCTTTCTAAAGAGGAGGCACTGAAACGCCTCTACGAAGAGGTTGAGCGCGAACATGCAGAGGACCTTATGGTTCGTGCACAGAAGCTCGAGCAAGGTGGGCAAGAAAAACTTGAGCGCCGTGCTAAGGAAATACTCACGACTGCTATCCACCGTTTGGGCAACTCAGTTGCCTCAGACACCATGGCAACCGCCATTACTATTCCGAACGATGACATTAAGGGTAAGATCATTGGTAAAGAAGGCCGCAACATTAAAGCATTTGAGCGTGCTGCAGGAGTTGAAGTCATTATCGACGACACTCCAGGCTCTATTGTTATTTCTTCCTACGACCCTATTCGCCGCGCAATAGCACGCACCGCGCTTGAGAACCTCATAGTAGACGGCCGCATCCAGCCAGCAAAGATAGAAGAAATGGTTGAGAAGGCAAAAGGAGAGGTAACCAAAATCATCAAAGAAAAAGGTGAGTCTGCTGCGTTTGAAGCAGGTGTGCTCAACCTCGACCCAAGGCTTATTCTCATTCTTGGCCGCCTTTACTTCCGCACTTCCTACGGCCAGTCAGTGCTCCAACACTCGGTGGAAATGGCCCACATTGCCGGCATGATAGCCGAAGAGCTTGGTGCAAACCCAGCAGTTGCTCGCGCAGGCGCACTCCTCCACGACATCGGTAAAGCACTCGACCACGAGGTGCAAGGTACCCACGTAGAGATAGGCCGTCGTGTGCTGCAGAAGTTTGGCGTATCCGAAGAAGTGGTTAAGGCGATGCAGGCACACCACGAGGAATATCCGTTTGAGACACCAGAGTCCGTTATCGTGCAGGTAGCAGACGCTATTTCTGGCGGCCGCCCAGGAGCACGCCGCGACAGCGTTGAGCAATACATAAAACGCCTCGGCGACATCGAGGAGATAGCAAACTCCTTCACCGGTGTGGAGAAGTCGTACGCTATTTCTGGCGGTCGCGAAGTGCGCGTGTTTGTGAAGCCTGAAGAGATGACAGACTTCGCAGCTCGTGAGCTTGCACGCTCTATAGCACTACGTATAGAAAACGAGCTTAAATACCCTGGAGAGATCAAAGTGAACGTGATACGCGAAATGCGCGCCATAGAGTTCGCTAGGTAGCGAACTCTACAATCCCCTACTTAGTTGCTGCTACGAACGTAGTGAAGTTAAACTTAAGGTCCTGTATCGACTCCTCAAGAATGTCGAGCTTATAGCGTTTGGCTGCAGCACGTGAAGCGATGACTGCAGTCGTTTTAGGGAGTACTCCTTCTGCAAGGTCGGCTGCTGCTTTAGCAGTGTCTGGGTATTCACGTACGTCGGTCTTAGGCCAAATACACTTAAGGTACATACGACACTGCTTTATAGCCTGGTCGTGGGAGGTAATAGCTTTAATGGAGTCTGCTTTGACACCTTTTGTAACCAAAAGGTTCTGATGCACGTCTATTTCAAACATCTTTTTTATCGTAAAGAGATGTTTAGACATGGCATGCACGGCTTCTATAACAATTCCACCATTTGAGTTCTCTATAGGGAAGATGCCAAGTGAGATATCCCCAGCTTCTAAAGCCCTAAGTACGCCCTCCACAGAGATGAGCGGCTTAATGGTGTACTTCTCTATACCCTGTTTAAGTGCGTACGTACGCGCTGCTTCCTCAGAAAAACTACCTAGGGCCCCAGAAATGCCTATAATATAAGGTTTTTTTGCGGATGCCGTCATATATCGCCAAAGCATACCATGGCGTTGATAAAAAAGGGTATTTGGTGAAAATATTTGGAAATTTTTATTGTATTTGTCAAAACAATTTCTCCCCGATGGCTCTATTGCAAGGTTTTTTTGAGATCGTATACTAGTGGCACAGGTTTTTTCGCCTGGAAAACAGGGCGAAAGCGAAAGAACCCCCAGCTGGGCTTGTGTGCAGGCCAGTTAGTTTATTAGAAATAATTACTATTCAGAGCTATGAACAAGCAGGATATCGCAGAAAAAGTACATGGCGTGCTTGGGGGCACTAAAGCCGACGCTGAACGCGCGGTTGAGACCATGGTAGAAACCATTGTTTCTGCACTCAAGAAGAACGAGGAGGTCTCTATTGCAGGCCTCGGTATCTTCAAGACCAAGATGCGCGCCGCTCGCACTGCTCGCAACCCGCGAACTGGCGAGAGCGTTAACGTGCCGTCTATGCGTGTGCCGAAATTCCAGCCGGCAAAAGCGCTTAAGGATGCTGTTAAGTAAATAGTTTTCTTTCGAGAGAAAAACAAAAAACCGCCTTACTCAGGCGGTTTTTTGTTACTCAGTGCGGGATGGGAGAATCGGTCAGGCGTTCAAAAATTGCCGTCGCAATTTTTGCCGCACGACCCTGCCTCGCACCCAACTCTGCTGAGTTGGGTCCCGCTCCGGCTTTCGATTCTACGCACTGCTACTCAGTGCGGGATGGGAGAATCGAACTCCCCACCTCAGTTTGGAAAACT
>CAYPJX010000039.1:0-483 GCA_964411175.1 uncultured Candidatus Saccharibacteria bacterium
AACGCGAACTCAATTTTGCCATCGTCGACGAAGTGGATTCCATTTTGATCGATGAAGCCAGAACGCCACTCATCATTTCGGGGCCTTCTGAAAAATCCACCGACAAATACGCCGTCATCAATAAAGCTGTCATCGGTACGGTTTTGAATGAACATTACACCGTCGACGAAAAAGCCAAATCTGTCACTCTGACGGAAGCTGGTATTGCCGAAATGGAAAAGCGTTTGAATTTGGGCAATCTCTACGACGCTAAAAATTTGGAATTCTTGCACCACGTGCAACAGGCTCTCAAAGCGCACACCCTTTTTAAAATCGATGTCGATTACGTCGTCAAAGATGGCGAAGTCATGATCGTGGATGAGTTTACTGGACGGCTCATGCCGGGGCGCCGATGGTCCGATGGTTTGCATCAAGCCATTGAAGCCAAAGAAGGTGTGAAAGTTGAAAACGAAAATCAAACGCTCGCGAGCATCACGTTTCAAA
>CAYPJX010000039.1:493-8320 GCA_964411175.1 uncultured Candidatus Saccharibacteria bacterium
TTTCAAAATTATTTTCGACTCTACAAAAAACTCGCCGGCATGACCGGAACTGCAGACACCGAAGCGCCTGAGTTCATGAAGATTTACAATCTTGAAGTCATGATTGTGCCCCCCAACCGAATCAATGTTCGTCAGGATTTAAATGACGTCATTTACAAAACCGAAGCGGCCAAATTTCGTGCGGTGGTTGAAGAAGTCAAATCAGAACACGCCGCAGGCAGACCGGTTTTGATTGGTACGATCGCGATCGAAAAATCCGAAGCCATTTCCAAAATGCTTTCGCAAGCGGGGATTCCCCACAACGTCCTCAACGCCAAACATCACGAACGTGAAGCCGAAATCATCTCTCAGGCTGGGCGTTTGCGGGCGGTTACTGTTTCGACCAACATGGCCGGACGCGGAACTGACATTTTGCTCGGCGGGAATGCAGAGTTTTTGGCGCGCGAAGCAAACCGCAACTCACTCATCACGGTTACGCGCGCGGAGATATCTTCAGACGGCAAGCGAGTCAATATTTATTTGAGCGTCTTCCCCGACAAGGTAGAGGAACAGGCGCTCGCCTTTGCCAACCGCAACCGCACCGAGTTTTCAGACTTCTTTATGAAGCGTGTGCGAGGCTTGCCACCGCACGTAGAGTTTATCCTCGACCGCGGCGAGAAAAATCGCCAGCGCCTCGACGAGCTCTCAAACCAGTAGTATTCCCCTGGTCCAAACGCCATTGATACGCTACAGTATCTTAATCGGCCGTGTCGCCAAGTAGTAAGGCAAGGGACTGCAAATCCCTTATACGCGGGTGCGATTCCCGCCACGGCCTCACGTTTTTTGCCCATGCCGGGGTGACGTAATGGTAGCCGTAGGAGACTTAAAATTTCCGGATCGTAAGATCGTGTGGGTTCGAGTCCCACCCCCGGCACTAGAGGAAACAGAAATTTGTGCTATTATGTTTTGCGTTAGGGTTTGCAAAAACCCTTATGCGCCCATAGCTCAGTTGGTAGAGCAACTCCCTCTTAAGGAGATGGTCCAAGGTTCGAATCCTTGTGGGCGCACCAATGACAGAAATGCCTCCCCTGCGGGAGGCTTTCTGCTTTGGTGCGAGGCGCAGGTATACTTTTGTTTTGCAAAGCAAAGGCAAAAGTACCGAGCCGGGGTCGCGAGATTTTTCCGTCAGGAAAAATACTTGTGACCACCAAGTGCGAATCGGGGCAGCAAACTCGACTTGTGACCACAAGAATGCTTTTATAGAGGGACGCTGGGATGGCGGAATTGGTATACGCACGTGCCTTAGGAGCACGCGGGGCAACCCATGGAGGTTCAAGTCCTCTTCCCAGCACAAAAACAATAGTCTCCAAGAGCATACTTATTGGAGGTTACATTTTCTTACCGTCACAGAATGTGCGTATTGTCATTTTTGTATTTTAATTGTATAAAAAAACAAGACTAGCACTTACACCACAAGGAGGTTTGCATGCGTACAGAAGTGCATCGCCCACCGCGCTACATAGGCGCCACCGGATTTTCAGAGGCTGCCCAGGTCTCCGACTTCCTTTCCGAAGTTCCGGACACCTTCGAGTACAAGATCATGGTCGGCATACTCGCCAACCAGAAGACACTCGCAGGCGAGAAGCAAGACCAGCCCCTGCGCTATCCGCCCAAAGGGGCACTCGGCAACATCTTGGTTGAGCACAAGAAGGCGCTCAACCTCGTGCATTGGAACACCAAGGAGCCTGCTCGCCTGGTCGAAGACCTCACGAGCGTCGCAGCACTGGTTGGGCCGCTGCTTAACGGCTTCCAGCTCAACATGCGCTGGCCCGACCCCGCACTCGTACGTGCGTGGCGGGAGTCCGGACACTCGGCACAGACCATCGTACTGCAGTGTGGCAAGGGTGCCCTCGAGGACGTGCACATGCGCCCGAAGGAGCTCATTCAGCGGCTGCGCGACTACACTGGCATCATCGACTACGTACTCATCGACGCAAGCGGTGGCACGGGGACCAACTTCGACCCGTACTTCGCGCGAGAATGCTTCGTTGAGGTAGGCGAGGCCTTCCCCACGCTCGGGCTCGGCGTTGCGGGCAACCTCAAGAGCTCAACGCTCTACAACCTGAGCAAGGTACGCAGCCGGTTTCAAGACTTCAGCATCGACGCTGAAAGCGGGCTCCGGAACGAAGATGACACCTTTAGCCTGAAGCGAGCACGTAACTATCTCACGATAGCTATGACCATCTTTTCGATGGAGAAGCAGCAGATGGCAAGCACAAAAGGTACCAACTCTTCGTCGTTCATCGACTAGTTGCGGACCACAGGGCCCCTTAAAAAGGGGCCCTTTTCTTTACCTAGAAATATGGCTCAGTGGGGCCAAAAACCCTTATGGCACAAGGGTTTTACTTGACAAATGAGTATTTACTGTGATATAATATAGACAGAGCGGGGTTGTTCCTACTCACCCCGCAACGGGACATTGAAAACACAGTATAGGAGATAGAAATGGCAGACCATCACGACCATGGTACTCATGGCTCGGGTCACGGACACCACACGAGCAATCACACCACCCTCACGTTCATGGCAGGCATCATCGCCGCCGTGGTGGTGGGTATGATCGTCTTCCTGCTCATCCAGTTCATCCTCGGGATGCTCTGGAGGGGCGGTTCGGCACCGCTCATGTTTTGGCTCAAGCTTGCGGCTTCCACCGCAGCTGGAGTGGTCGTCGGATACACGCTCTTCAAGAGCGGGTCGTTCAAGATCACTCCGGGCCAGCGAGCGTACCTCATGCTCTTCGGCGTTCCCATCGAATGGCTTTCGTTGGGGGCGGGCGATGGCTGGCTCATACCGGGCATCATGTCGATCAAGGTCGAGGATGGCAGGGGCAAAACTATCAACCCCGGCACGCAGGCCAATACCACTTCCAACGGCATCGAGGTTTCCTCGGACGTTGCAGGCACCTACGAGGTGTTGGACCTGCTGCATCGTGACCACATGATCGACTCCGGTTCTGTCGAAAAATTCGTCAGTGCAGAGCTAGTGAGTGCAGTACGCGCCTTCATCGCCGTCCAGACACTGGATATCGACGAAGCCATGTCGCATGGCGAACTCACTACCGAGCAAGCGCTGAGCATGATCAAGAAGATCGCTCAGTTCCGGCATGGGGTGGAACGCAACGGCAACGAGATAATGAAGAAGGTCAACGAGAAGATCAATCCCTACGGCCTGCGGCTCTCTTCGCTGCAGATCGAGGACGTAGCGCTCCCCAAAGAAATCGAAGACGCCGCCAAACGCGTCCTCTCCGAGACCGTCGAGAGCGCCGGCCTCACCAAAGACGCCAAAAACAAGGCGTCGGTTGCCGAGGAGCTGCTCAAGCTCTTTAGCAAGATGGGTGTCGACCTCTCGAAGCTCACCCCCGAGCAAGCGGCCGACTACATCGACCGCAATCTCGACCGCGCTATGGCCGCCGAAGACAAGGCGACCATCAAACGGATCAACTTCGGCGGTACGCCGCCGAAAGGCACCATGCTCAACACTGGCGAATAGAATAGGAGTAAAAAATGTCTGGAGGAGCTGACCCGCACGCCTCTGGCGGCGGATCACACGGAAAGTCCGGCGGCAAAGGCGTCGGCAGCACCATCGTACCTATCGCGGCCGCGATATTCTGTATCGTGGTCGTGATCGGCTTCATCGCCTCGTGGCTCGGTATCCAAACCGGCGGAGGTTCTGGCCCTGGGTACGGTGGTAACACAGCAGTGGTCGTTACACCGGACCGGACCAGCAGCTCGTGCACTGGTACGGTACAGGAAGATGTCCCACTGACTTCCACTCCCATTTCCTTCGCCGGCTGTGATGTCTACTTTGACGTCACGTCCGGTACCGGAAACTTCTCGGGAGCGCAGGGCGACTTCACGGTCTCCGTCGGCGAAAACGCTGGAGAACATGGCCGTATCGACCGAGCCTGGGGCGATGGCAGCGCAACTATCACCTATATGCTGTGTCCGAGAGGAAGCAGAACGCAAGGATGGAGATGTGTCTAAACGCTTCATCATGCAAACGCACGGCGGGTCCCACGGGACCCGCCTTTTTCTTTTTCTCTCTTTTAAATTTTGTCTACTTACTGAAAGAGTTGTTCTACGCTCGCCTGCACCATTTTAAGTATGGCAAACGCAGCAACCATAATAAACATGCCTATAACTCCCCAGAGTATATGTTGCTTACCATTGTTTACCCGCTCTCCTCCCTCTCCAGAAGAGAGGCCACTCATAAACTCAACAATACCCCAGGCAAACACTAAAAACCCCACCACAAACAAAAGGGCCATGATGGGGTTTATTATTATGTCAGTTATACAACCAGCAAAACTTTCGATCCCTGACGCGCATTTCGATGCACCATTCATGACTATGCGTTATGTTTGCTAGAAATTCTTTTAACGTTACTTTGCGGGGATCTGAGGGATATTTACCTGTTCGTTACCGCTGATACCGAGAGAGTTTTGAAGGAAGCGGACCAGCCCCCACACCGTTGCCATAACAAAGAGTGCAATAACGCCAGCAACTATTATGTTGCGACCTTTTTCATGGTTACCTTCGCCCGCACCCATAACGTACTGCACCAAACCCCAAAAGAAGACGACCAGTGCCGCAACCATGAGAAGAGGTATGAGGCTGTTGAGCAGACCGTTTGCCTTGCTTATAAGGCCGTTAATATCATTACTCTGCGCAAAAGCAAAAACAGGAAGTGCCCAGAGTACTGCGGCTGTGAGTGCGGTTTTTTTCATAATATCTATATAGTGATGTGGTTTTACTGTATCAGCCCAAGGGGGCTATACAAGAACCCTGTGTGGATAATTAATTGCACGAGCCATTAAGGAAGGTCATACAGAGTATCTGTAGTATCCCCCAGACAGAGAAGAGCACAAAGAGTCCTATAAGACCCCACAAGAGGTTTGAGCGCTCCTCTGCCCCGCCTTCGCCCGACTTTATAACGTAGCGGACTGCCGACCACATAAAGAACAAGAGCGCCAGAGTAAAAAGCACTGGCATTATCTGGTCGATAATCCCGATAAACTTACCTATGAGACCACCGAAAGTGAGTGATGTATCGCCAAGTGCTGCGCGCATAGATTAACAAGCTCCAAGCCCGCTTACACCGAGCTGTTTAAGTGTGTTGAAAATAACTTCCGCAATAAGCGAAGCACCGAGGAATATGGCGATACCTATAATAACGTTAAGCAGGTTAGCACGAGCTTCGGTTATCTCGCCCGGGCTACCGCGCGACATAACAAACTTAAAGCCTGCATACACAATAAAGAGTACCGCGATAGGCACACCTATAATCATGACGGCCTTAAGCAATAAGTTAACCAACTGGCAAATCGAGCTCGCCTTGCTGCCGATTGGGTTCTGAAGATAATTTTCGCTCGCTTGGTAGGTGCCTGAATTTGTGGGAGACGTTAAAGTACCTGAATTACCTGAAGCATCGAGCGTACCCGAATTACCCGAACCATTGAGTGTGCCTGCGTTGCCGGCTCCCTGCACCAACAGTGCAGGCGCAAACAGTAAAGCTAGAACAACTACAATACTCCCGAACAAATTACTAAATTTTTTTAAAAGTTGCATATTACTTAAACAACCGCTGAAGCTCCTGCGATGCATCGCCTACTGCAGCACCCGGTGTGAGCTTCCCGCTCACCACGGATTCTACCATCGTTTTAAACAACGCATCTGAGGCAGCAGGTTCTGGGTCGAGCCACGCACGCGATATAAATGCAGACTGCAGGAAGACATCAGCTGCCGCATTGTTGGTGGTGTCTGCGGGGACGTCACGGCGCACCGACGGCAAGAGCAAACCTCGAGAAAGATACTCTGAGGAATCTTTGGTGGTCATTTTTTGTGCGATAACCGCTGCCCCCTGTGGGTTTTTTGCCGTACGTGGGATGGCCAGGCCAGTGATACGCGCATAGGTAACGCGTGTGTTATTGCCTTCTATCTGTGGCATGAGCGATGCCGAGAAGCGGAGGTTTGGGTTAAGCCCTGCTATGTTTGTATACTCGCTTGCAAACCCAAAGTAGACCGCCAAGTCTCCCGACTCAAACATACTGCTAGAAGATGGGAGTGCGCGGTTCCACGAGTAGCTCGTTTTAGACGGATTGGCAAACTCTGTGTAGAACTTGAGCACTGATTGCGCCGGGTTTTCAGGGAAATTTGCTGGCGACGAACCAAACACAATTTTAGGTGTACCGTCTTGGTTACGCGTTACTAGCTGCTCCCCTGCCTGCATGAAGAGTGTAGAGATTATTTCTTTTGCATGCGCTATGTTACGCCACTCGCCAAGCGCCACTGCACTCTTACGAACATTTGAGCCGATATCGAGTGAGGTTATCTTTGGTGAAAGTGAGAGAAAACCATTCCAATACTGTGGGGGCGACGCGAGCCCTGCCGCCGCAAAAAGGTCTCGGTTCCAGTACATCACCAGCGGGTCAATCGTGAGCGGGAGCGCATAGGTTCCTTGCGAGGTAAGGAACAGTTGTGCCCCGTCAATAAATGAACTCAAGTATGCGCCTTGTGAGATAACTTTGTACGGTATCGGGAGAATTTTGTCTGAAAATGTATTAAGGTGCTGGTCGTCGAGTAAAAAGAGGTCTGGTGCGGTGCCATTTGCCATTGAGTTTATAAGCTCGGTCTCATAGGTCTCTGGGTCTTTCTCGCTATAACTCACACTCTGAAACGACTTGTCGTTGGCACGCAACGCGTCGATAAGACTCTGCATATTGTCGACAGGGAGTGTCCCCCAAATAGTTACCTTACCCAAGCCAGACCCTCCTAAGAGTCCTCCAAAAGAGGCAAACATGGCAACACCCACCAAAATGAGCGTTACACAGAGTCCGAGTACTACTACCTGAAAGTTTGAGGTTTGCATGTGTAGGTAATAATATCCTGCCGCGCTACTGTTTACGCGCTAAAAATCCCCAATGGAAGGTGCCGGCAGGAATGGGGCGCACAACGGCAAAGCTCTGCCCTTCAAGTAGTTTTTTAGCGTCTTCTTCAGTTAACACATGGTCTGGGTGTGGGCCTAAACCCCCGTGAGAGTCGCTCCAGTCGACCAGGAGCACCTGACCTCCTGGTTTTAATATGCGGCGCATTTCGGCAACACACTCATGTTTGTCTGCCACAGCAAATAGCACATTTGCGGCTATAACGAGGTCGAAAGAGTGCGCCGGCAGATGGGTACCGCCCACTACATCTATATGGCCAGCTATAACCTCCACATTAGTGAGGCCCTCTTCCTCAGACATATTTTTTATCCTTGGGAGGAGGTCTTTTTGCGCATCAACCGCCCACACTACACCTGATGTACCGACAGCACGTGCCGCTGCGCGGCTAAAAAAACCTGCGCCTGCGCCAAAGTCGGCCACGCGCATGCCTTCGCGTACCTGTGCTGCAGCAACAACGCTTGCCGGGGTTAGAAACGAACTGCGTTCCATCCCCTTCAGAATACCATTTGTTTAGCGAGCGACCGTAGCCACTTGGGGAGAGGGGGTTTTGACACTCTCGTTCATAACATACGCACCCCACGCCGAGTAGAGCGAAATAGTAGCTAACGTAATAGCAAACACCACAACCGCCTCGTTCTTGCGTGCCTTATGAAATTGCTTATATACGCGCTGCTTCATACCTATGTATACGCACGAGCGCCTGTTTTCTTACAAAAATCCCGCGGCCAGAGGCCGCGGGTGGGGTTTTGGTGTCGTCTAGGGGGCGTTGCCCCCAATGAGAAAAGACTTATCGTCCTCTCCCTCTGCATGGAAGTCGGGGGCTTCTTCAGACGAAACCGCATAGC
>CAYPJX010000040.1:0-7685 GCA_964411175.1 uncultured Candidatus Saccharibacteria bacterium
CTACAAGCCACAGTTCTACATCGGTACGACCGATGTGACTGGCGAGGTGACCCTCGCAGCAGGAACGGAGATGGTTATGCCAGGCGACACTGTTACCTTCAAGGTAAAGCTTGTTGCTCCGGTTGCACTTGAAGATCAGACTCGCTTCGCAGTTCGCGAAGGTGGTAAGACCGTCGGTGCAGGTGTGGTAACGAAGATCGTTGCGTAAGCAATTCTAAAGTTCACAAAATGAGAACCCCGGCCAATAGGTCGGGGTTTTCGTTTACTGCGTCATGCGGGAGCCGCAGGCGGTTCGAAGCCGGGGAACAGCTTCTTGAGGTCGAGTTTGGGAAATTTCCGACGACTGCTCGGCCAGTGAAGAATCCGGAATTCGTGCAGACTGACGGTGAACCGATAAAATCCTCGTTTAGCCTGCTTAGATTCCTTTTCGTTGAGGTCAGATTTTGGTCTGACCTCGATCAGTCGCTCTTCAAGGAATGCCGGGAGCAGCGTTTCGCATGCGCTGCGTGATATTCCGAATCGAGAGGCTTCTTCGACAGTCAGCCAGGTCATAATTGGCAGATTATTGTAGATTTTCTGCATATTGTGCAATATCCACACGACCGTGATGACCATGTATATAACCAACAGGCCGAAAATCGCCCCGATGCCTACCGCAGTCCAAACAAGAACGTTGAGAATCAACTGTACCTCCAGTAGTTGAGTGCTTCTGGTTTAAGTAATAACACAGGTTGATTTTCTATAAAAGGTATTGCATACTCATGAGCGTTCGTTATTAATAACTGTAAGCGTAAGCTAATCGGATATAGGTTACTTTGCTTCGAGCCCCTCGACAGGCTCAGGGTAAAGAGAACTACATCCAAACCATTATGGCTACCGAAGAAGTAAAGAAGCCTCGCGCAACGCGCAAGAAGTCTTCAGACGCTCCAGCGCAGCGCCTTCGTATCAAGGTTCGCGCCTACGAGCACAAAGTGCTCGACGCGTCGGTGAAGCAGATTATTGAGACCGCACTTCGCTATGATGCGAAGGTTGCTGGCCCGATACCGCTCCCGACCGAGATTAAAAAGTATACGGTCAACCGCTCGACCTTCGTCTACAAAGACGCGCGCGAGCAGTTTGAAATGCGCATCCATAAGCGCATCATCGACATCCTCGACCCGTCTGCTAAGGTTATCGAGGCTCTCACGAACCTTAGCCTTCCTTCAGGTGTGACGATCGATGTGAAGATGGCTTAAGCCATCTTCATCAATTGAGGAGCAAATGGCTTCTCCATTTTGACCAATAAAAGAGCGATGGCGCTCTGGTCTTAACAAAACCCTCTCTCTTGAAAAAGAGGGGGTTTTTGTTTTTGTAACCTTTTAGGTTTTGACTCGTTGTAATAGGTGGATCTGAGGGGTACAGGTCGGGATAGGGGTGGGCGTGGGCTGGTCTACGGATTGGCATTTGTTTTTGGAGCTAGCTTCGCTGCTCCATTCCACCTTTGAGACTCGGTTTCCGGTCTCTTCTCTTCCTCACTTTCTTCTTTCGTTCTTTCACTTCTTGTTTTTTTGTTCTTCTCTTCTGTTCACTTTTGTTCTACTTAGTTTTTTCTTCCTGTTCTTTCCCCCTCACCCCAGTCATTCTTTGACTGGGTTTTGTTTATTAAAAGCTTGCAGGCAGGGTTCGTTGGAGTACTCTTGTGGTGGATGCACGCGGTAGAAAGGAGATACCTATGCGTATTGCCGCACTTGCTCCGTGGGTCGTCCTCATCGGCCTGGCCGGCGCCATCAGCCTCGTGCTGCACAACGCCCGCACCAAGAGCGAGGACGCTCCCGCCACCTAAAGAGACTCAGTCTCGTTTAGGTCCAGCCCTGCCGCGCTACCGCGGCAGGGCATTTTCTTGCCTGTTTTTCTCCCCAACTTGCTTTTTCAAATCGTCCATGTATAGTGTGTGGGTCTCTCTACATAGAGTTGATCCACGTCCCAGGGCTCGCAAGAGTCCAGTGGGGGACCAATAGACAACATGCTTAAATTCATCCTTGGAACCAAGGTCAAAATGACTACTGTCTACACCGAAAACGGACAGGCTTTTGCTGCGACTATCGTCAGCGCAACTCCTTCGGTTGTGACCCAGATCAAAACCGCTGAGAAAGACGGTTATAACGCTGTACAGCTAGGCTACGGCGAGACCAAAGACTCTCGTGTTGCTAAGGCGCAGCTCGGCCATGCTAAGGGTAAGGCACTCAAGCATTTCGCTGAGGATCGTCCGCGCTCGGGCAAACTTCCGCAGGTGGAGGTTGGCCAGACTATCGACCTTTCTTCTTTCGAGGTTGGTGAGAAAGTGACCGTCTCTGCAGTTTCAAAGGGTAAGGGCTTTGCAGGCGTGGTTAAGCGCCATGGCTTCCACGGCGGCCCTCGCTCGCTCGGTCAGAAGCACAGTGAGCGCGCTCCGGGCTCTATCGGCGGGTCAGGCGGTCGCGCAGGTGGTCGTGTTCGTGCCGGCAAGCGCATGGCAGGACGCCTCGGTTCTGACCGCACTACCGTACGCAACCTTTCCGTACTCCAGATCCTCCCTGAAACCAACGAGCTCGTGCTCTCGGGTGCTATCCCGGGTCGCAGGGGTACCCTGGTCGAAGTTAGGAGCTCAGCTGCAAACTAAACTACTATGGACGCAACTCTCTACAACATCAAAGGCGAAAAGGCAGGCAAGGTAACTCTTCCTGAGAACATTTTCGGACTCAACTGGAACGCAGACCTCGTACACCAGGTGGTTACCGCAATGCAGGCAAATGCCCGCACTGGTAGCGCACATACTAAAGGCTCGGGTGACGTTCGCGGTGGCGGTAAGAAGCCATGGGCTCAGAAGGGTACGGGCCGCGCACGCCATGGTTCCTCTCGCTCTCCTATCTGGAAGGGCGGCGGTGTTTCGCATGGTCCTCGCAACACTACTATTTTTGCTAAGACGGTAAGTCGCCAGATGCGCCAGAAGGCACTTCTTGTAGCCCTTTCTCGCAAGGTAAAGGATGGCCAGGTTATCTTTGTAGACTCTATCGAGATGTCTGAGCCAAAGACCAAGAACGCAAAGGTGGTGCTTGATGCATTCTCGAAGGAGTTCGCAGGCATTGCTTCAAAGAAGAATGCAGCACTCATTGCGCTCCCAACCACCCATAAGCCGACCCTCAAGAGCTTTGCAAACTTCAGCAACGTAGAGGCGCTTGATGTACGTAACCTCAACCCGGTAAATGTGCTCTCTGCTAAGTATGTGGTCATCGCAAACCCTGAGGCTGCTATTGCAACGCTCTCGGCTAAGAAGGTTGCATCAGCAAAAGGTAAGAAGGCTTCGAAATAATTTATGAAGAATCTCTCTCACATCATCGTCGCACCGCGCATCACCGAAAAGGGCGCATTCCTCTCACAGAAGGGAGTATATGTCTTTAACGTGTCGAAGGACGCAACGAAGCATGACATCATTGCTGCAGTAAAAGCTGCTTATAAGGTAACTCCGGTACGCGTACGCGTTGCGCCGGTGCCGACCAGGCAGGTGTTTACCCGCGGCACCAACCGCTGGGGCAAGACCAAGTCTGGTAAGAAGGCTTTTGTATACCTTAAAGAGGGAGACAAGATCGAACTAATGTAATTATTATGAAAACGTATCGCCCGTACACCAAGTCACGCCGCAATTTGACCGGAATTAACTTCCGTGAGGCGCTGACCACCAACGAGCCGCACAAGAAGCTTACCCACGGAGGCAAGCGCCATGTTGGCCGCAGCAATGCGGGTCGCATTTCAGTACGACACAAAGGGGGTGGTCATAAGCGCCTCTTCCGCGAGGTAGACTTTACCTACAACAAGCAGGTGCCGGCTCGTGTTGAGACCATTGAGTACGATCCGAACCGCTCTGGCTTCATTGGCCTTATCGTGTACCGCGACGGCGAGCGCCGCTACATGCTTCTTCCGAAGTCTATCAAAGTAGGTGATACGGTTGAGACTGGGGAGCAAGTCGCTGCAACTCCGGGTAACCGTATGCCGCTTAAAGCTATGCCTATCGGTGCTTTTATATACAACGTTGAAATTAAGCCGGGCAACGGTGCTAAGATGGGCCGCTCCGCAGGTACTCATATCGAGCTTGTTGCTCGCGATGGTGGTTATGCATCTCTCAAGATGCCCTCTTCTGAGGTGCGTAAGGTACTTGAGACTTGCTGGGCAACGCTTGGCGAGGTGTCAAACGACGAACACCAGCTCGTATCCTACGGAAAGGCAGGCCGCTCTCGCTGGAAGGGTATCCGCCCAACGGTGCGTGGTACTGCTATGAACCCGGTAGACCATCCACACGGTGGCGGTGAAGGCCGTCAGGGCAGGGGTCTCCGCCGTGCTAAGACCAAATGGGGCCGCCCTTCTGGTAAAGGTCAGAAGACCCGCACGCCGAAGAAATACAGCAACTACCTCATCGTGTCTCGCCGCAAGGTTGGCAAGCGCGGAGCAGAGGTTAAATAGGCCTGCTACGCAGTCATATAACCGTCGCTTGTTCGGAATAAAGAAGGCTTTCCTCTCTCACTTCGCTAGGCTATAAAACTCAAAACCACCCTCTCTTCAAAAAGGAGAGGGTGGTTTCTTATTTCTTAGGACTTTGGTAGTATCTCACACGGAATACAGTTGCCGGCCCGAGAGCGGGACCGTGGGCTATGCCAGAAAGTCCTTAGTTTGTATGCTTATCTCGGGAGCCGGTAGGCGGTACGAAGCAACAAATAGTTCTGGCGGTTAGCGGAAATGACGGGCGATTGGTTTCCGCTTCTCACGACCTCCCGCAGCACCTTGGTGCTGCGGGAGCTTTATTTTAAGCCATGTAAACCGGTTCATTTGACTCTTTTACTCGTATCCTGTAGTATCTAGACCAATCCCGCGTAGGCGGGTTTTCAATTGGCTTCGCCCGTTGAACCAAAGAAACCATGTCACGCTCAGTATCTAAAGGACCATATGTAGACGAGAAACTCCTCAAGAAGATTGAGGGCAAGAAGCCGGCAACCACCGGGGTTATTAAGACCTGGGCGCGCCGCAGCCAGATCGCTCCTGAAATGGTGGGCTTTAAGTTTGGCGTACACAATGGCAAGAGCCATATCGAAGTACTCGTGTCCGAAGACATGGTAGGTCACCGCCTGGGTGAGTTTTCTCCAACTAAGAAGTTCTCCCGCCACGGTGGTAAGATGCAGAAAGAGCTTGAAACCAAGGCTAAGGAGGCTGAGATCGCTGCAGCATCTGCCGCTAAAGCAGCTGCAGACGCATCCAAGACGAAGAAATAAACCACTATGGCAACCGCTTCCGCTAAACTTTCAAACTACCGTCAGGCACCTCGCAAGGTGCGCCTCATTGCGGACCTCATCCGCGGCAAGTCGGCTGCACAGGCAGTTAACATCCTTTCACTTCTCCCGAAGCGCGGTGCGGAGCCTATGCTTAAGCTCGTAAAGTCTGCAGTGGCAAACGCAAAGGAGGGAAGCGCTGAGCAGCTTTTCATCTCGGAGATCCAGGTAAACGGCGGCGTAGTGCTTAAGCGCATGATGCCTCGCGCACGCGGCCGTGGAGCTCAGATCCTCAAGCGCACCAGCCACGTTACGATCTCGCTTTCAACCAAGAAATCCATCGATAAAACTCAGGATAAATAATTTTATGTCTAAAGTAGTTAACCCATTTGCACACCGCCTTGGTATCCTCCGCGACTGGAGGCATCGTTGGTTTGCCGATGACGGCAAGTACCAGGAGTACCTCAAGAGCGACATTTTGCTCCGCGAATTCCTCGTGAAGGAGCTTCGTGGTATGCACATCGGTGCTATGGAGTTTGAACGCAACGAGAAGCAGCTCCGCGTGCTCCTTAAGACGTCTCGCCCGGGCCTCATTATCGGTCGTTCAGGCGAGGGCTCAACCAAGCTCCGCCAGAAGATCGAACAGTTCCTCAAGCGCCGCAATTTGCCGGTTCCTGAGATCAAGCTCGATATCGAGGAGATCCGCTCTCCTGAGTCTTCAGCGGCAATTGTTGCCTATATGGTTGCTGAAGGCCTCGAGAAGCGCATGGCATTCCGCCGCGTGCTCAAGCAGACCATCGAAAAGACTATGGCTAACCGCGACGTAAAGGGTGTGCGCATCGCACTCTCGGGCATGCTCGGTGGTGGCTCTATGTCCCGCAAAGAGCATCTCATGAAGGGCCGCGTACCGCTCCAGACCCTCCGCTCAGACATCGACTACGCAAAGGAAACTGCTCGCCTCCCACTCGGCGCCATTGGCGTTAAGGTGTGGATCTACCGCGGCGAAGTTTTCGCGAACGACAAGCAGAAATAAACTACCATGCTATTCCCTAAGAAAGTAAAATTCCGCAAGTCCCATACCATGCGCCGCAACCCAAAGCGCTCTATGGTTGCGTCTCGTGGCGTCACGGTGGCGTTTGGCTCACATGGTCTCAAGGCAATGACCGAGGGCCGCATCCGCTCAAACCAGCTTGAGAGCTCACGCAAGGTTATCGCTCGCTCACTCGGCAAAACCGGCAAGATGTGGCTCCGCGTATTCCCAGACAAGCCTTTCACCAAGAAACCACCGGAAGTAAAGCTTGGTAAGGGTAAGGGTGAGCCGGTTGGCTACGAAGTGCAGATCTGGCCGGGCCGTATCCTCTTTGAGGTTGATGGTGTAGACCAAAAGACCGCAACCGACGCGCTCAATAAGGCTGCAAAGAAGCTTCCTATAAAAGCACGTGTGGTAACACGCGCACACTAATACTCGTATGGCTACTAAGAAACAATCACTCGCAGATCGCTCTCCGGAAGAGCTCGCAAAGCTTGTCGCTGACAAGCGCGAGGAGCTCCGCCGCTTGCGTTTTTCTGCTTCAGGTAGTAAAACTCACAACGTAAAGCAGGCGAGGACGCTGCGCAAAGAAATTGCTCGTGCACTCACTGAAACGTCGGCACGTAAGAACGCGACCGCGTAATATTTGTATATGGAAACCAAGACTGTAAATCGCAAAACGCTCCGGGGCACGGTAGTCTCCGACAAAATGCAGCAGACTGCTGTGGTTGCGGTTACGCGCTACGTAAAGCACCCTAAGTACAAGAAGTACATGAAGCGCACCAAGAAGTACCATGTGCACAACCCAGAGAACCGCGCAAAGGCAGGGGAGATAGTAACCATCCGCTCATGCCGCCCGCTCTCAAAGACCAAGTCGTTTGAGATCGTCTTCAACTAACCTATATGATCCAGCCTCGCTCAATAGTACAAATAGCAGACAACTCAGGCGCCAAGGTGGGCCGCATCTTCAAGGTGCTTGGCGGTTCCAAGAAGCGCTACGCCGAGATAGGCGAGATTGTCGTCCTTTCGGTACAGACCGCAGAGCCTCGCAAGGCAGTAAAGAAAAAGGATGTACTCAAGGCGGTGGTAGTGCGCCAGAAGAAAGCATTTCGCCGCGCAGACGGTAGCTACATCCGCTTCGACGAGAACGCGGTAGTTATCCTCGAAACTTCAGGCAAGGATAAGAAGGAGCCTAAGGCAGGTCGCATTTTCGGCCCTATCCCACGCGAGCTTCAGGACCTCGGTTACCAGACCATCATCTCCCGCGCGCCGGAAGTTGTATAGATTTTTATGAACACACTTCATATTAAAAAAGGAGATTCAGTAGTAGTCCTCTCGGGTACCGAGAAGGGTAAGAGCGGTAAGGTAGTAAAGACCTTCCC
>CAYPJX010000040.1:7695-7984 GCA_964411175.1 uncultured Candidatus Saccharibacteria bacterium
ACCGGCCTCGTGCTCGTTGAAGGTGTTGGTATGCGCAAGAAGCATCAGCGTCCACGCGCAACGGGCCAGAAGGGTCAGATTGTCGAGAAGCATTTCCCTATTTCCGCTTCGAAGGTTACGAAGAAATAGATGCGAGATTGTGCACAGATAAAAAAGAGATATGGCTAAATTAATTAAAGAGCAACAGAAGACCACGTTCGAAACCCTTAAGGGCCAGTTTGGCTGGAAGAACGTCATGCAGACTCCTCGCGTAGAGAAGGTTGTTATCTCTGTTGGTGTCGGCAAAATT
>CAYPJX010000041.1:0-7962 GCA_964411175.1 uncultured Candidatus Saccharibacteria bacterium
CCTATTTCCTTGTACGGTTGCGCCCACTTTTACATCCTTCCACGCATCATCGAATTTGGTTGGGAGCGACGGGCTTTGTGCAAGCTGTGTCGAGACGCCGTTCTTTACCTGGTAGATCTGCACGGTTTGGCCGTAGTAGGAGTACGCACACGATGCAAAGTTGCTTACGTCGGTTACACGCAGGAGCAGTGAGAACACGCTCGTGATACCCCAGTCGAGTGTTGCCTTAACTTCGTAGTCGCTCCAGAAACGGCCCGAGCGCAGCACCGCAACTGAGTCGGTATTAACAGGTGCAAGCGGTCCCACAATAAACGCACCGTCGAGGCGGCCAAAGTAACCGGAGTAAGAGTACCAGCGTGCAAAATCTTCAGGCTCAAACGTTGCTCGGTATGGAAGCGACAGTGGCGTTGAGGTTGCAAACGGGTTAAAGGGCGGTGCATCTGTAGTGCGTTCAACCCAAGGTTCGTGTGCAACTGGTGTTGTTTCAAAACGTATAGCATCTACATACGCTACGCCAGGATTTTTAGTGCTGATGGAAATGCCGGTAATGGTTTTAGGAGTGATGCCGTTGTAGAGGTTTTCAAGCGGAATAGAAATGTAATTCCACGTATCAGGAACGAGTTCGCCACTCTGTGCATACCAACCGATAGATTGGCGACGGAGCGCTTGGTTGTTACCGTCGTAGAGCTCAAGGTACAGCGTACCTACTGAAGAGTCTCCGTAGACCGCCAGCGACAGCGAGCGGTAGTTTTGTGCTGCGAGTGAAAAACCATTCATGCCTATACCAGACCACTCTTTGTTGAAGGTTACCCGGAGCGAAGCGCTGCCTTCGTACACTTTTGCCGTTGAGGTCCAGTCGGTGCTTGCGTCCCAGGTCCAGTGTGAGAGGCCAAGTGGAAGCGAGTTTTTATAGGCAAACCCTTCAATAAGGGAGCCTTTCGCTTTACGCAGGTCGCTTTCAAACGGATCTTTGTTCGGGTCGTATGCAATACCCACCGCCGCAGCGTCGATACTATGAATATGGTTAAGAAAAAGCACTGCGCTGCCTCCGACCGATATGATCGCAAGCGCAAAAAACGAGAGCCAGAACGTTTCCCAGAATCGGTCAGATTTCATACAAGCGAAAATACTAGACTAGCGTTATATATACAAGTTTTGTTACTATGGCGCCCTATGCAAACAGTGCTTCGGATACTCCTCTGCGTCACCCTCCTTTCGGGGCTTGCCTTGGTGGTGTGGGCAAACACCACGTCGCAACCAACCCTTTTGCCTGGAAATGCCAACATTCCTACCTCCTCCAGCGCCGGTAGTAGCGCAAGCGTATCCGAGGCGCAGGTTGCTTTCCCTTCACGCGGCATAGTGAGCACACATACCACGGGTTTCAAGAGCGCTATGACCACGCTGTTTTATGTAGGAGAAGAAGCCAACGCTTCTAACGACTACATTCCTAATGGTGCAAGCTTCTGGGACCAAGACTGGCAAAAGAACTACGGTGGTGTCGACACTCCAAGTGAGCGCTGTGGTTTTAGCCCATGCGGCTTCACTCCACGAGAGAACCCGTTTTACGTGGCGCTCCCCTATGCAGAGTTCGACGAAGCTGGCCGCCGCAAACCTTCTGCCAAGACCGTTCCCTGGTACACTACTCACGCTTCTCCACTCCTGAAAAACCAGTGGGTGCAGGTAGTACACCACGGACACATTTGCTACGGTCAGTGGGAAGATGTCGGCCCGAACGGCGAAGACGACTTCGCATATGTGTTTGGGTCGTCGACCACGCCGAGCAACACGTTCGGTGAACGTGCTGGGCTCGATGTATCACCGGCACTATGGAAGTGCCTCGGCATGGAAGACAATGACATAACCTCCTGGAGGTTCGTAGACAGTTCAGAGGTTGAAGATGGGCCTTGGAAGGACATTGTTACCGTCTCAGACATAAACTGGGGCAACTGAGTGGTCGGCATAACCGGTATGCTCTCGGGAGCTATCTCCATAACCGGCACTTCTTCTGTTACTTCCGTCTCTGTAGCTACCACAGGAGCGAGGGGGGCTTCAACAACTTCTTCCGCTTCTTGCGCCACCTCAGGCGCAACACTCGCCAAAACCATTACCGGTACCGCAGCAACCGAGGGTGTGAGCTGTTCAGGAGACACCACGACAGACTTTTGTTCTTCGGGCTTCTCTTCTTTAATTTCAGTCTTTGCAGGTGCGACAGGTTTAGCAACTTCGTTTCCAACTGCAGCACCAACACCACCCATTGCCGCGAGGTAGAAGCGTCTCGTTTCGCCCGTTTTTGCAAACTTGTTCCAGCCGGTACCACTGCCTTCAATAGCGCGCACGAGCGCCTTGTATACCGTGTAGTAGAGGAGCTGGCGGTACACGACACGCTGGAAAGGCACTACCGCAAGAAGCTTCCATTTGTTCGGCTCGTCGCGCAAACCCCAAACTGCGTAGATAAGGTCAATGATGGTGAAAATAATGAACGGAAGCACGAGCGAGCGCCACTCTCCAAAGATAAGACCAAAGAGGAGCGCCGAGTCTGCAAATGGGTATGTGAGTGGGAGCAGAATGTTGTAGATAAAAATGTTCGGCATCACGACCACGCTCGTGGAGCTGGTAGGGCGTTCGACCATAACCTTCTTATGCTTCCAGAAACACTGCATCGTGCCGTACACCCAGCGGAAGCGCTGTTTGAGGAAGTTTTTAACCGAGTGCGGCGTCTCTGTGTAGGCGATGGCGCGCGCTTCGTAGTTAACCCGCAACCCCATGTGCAGTATCGAGAGTGTCATCTCTTGGTCTTCAACCAAGGTGTCGGTATGAAAGCCACCCGCAGCAAGTATAGAAGCTTTGCGCCACGCACCTGCCGGGCCCGGCACGACACCAATAGCGTTTACGGTTGCAAACGCAGCTTTGTCGATGTTCTGACCTATCGCGTACTCAAGCGTCTGGAACATGTCGAGCATGTTAGACGCATTGGTGGTGCGCACACGGCCGGCAACGGCGCCTACGCGCTCGTCGTCGAAGTGCGGCACAAAGTAAGACACTGCATCTGTGTCGAGCACTGCGTCGGCATCCAAGACAACAATGATGTCGTGCTTTGCAGCAGCGGTACCTATGTTAAGGGCGCGTGCCTTACCACCATTCTCAACAGAAATAAGGCGTATGTCGTGCTCGGGGTTTGCAGCAATAACCGCCTCAACCTCTTTTGCCGTATCGTCTTTTGAGCCGTCATTTATGACTATCACTTCCCTCGTGCGGTACGTGGTGCGTATAACACTCTCAACCGTAGCGGCAATATTTTCCTGCTCGTTATACGCCGGAATAAGGATAGAAACTCCTGGGCCATCTACGCGTGCGGCGGGGCCGATATGTTTTTTAGAAATTCTGCGATACAAGAGAAGCCCGAGTAACACCACCGTACGCAAAAGCACCAGAGCGAGTGTGGTAACCACACCCACCACGAGCACTGCGCGCACCACGGGGAAAACAGCGATATATCCCTCGAGCACCGCCTCTTTAAACGGCTGCAGGTTTACCAGGCTCATATGTGCTGCGGCGACCTGGGTTGACGTTTCTGCAACCTTCTTAAGCGCGAGCGAGTGTATGAGCGAGCGAGTTGCCGGCGTTGCCACACCGAGCACCTCGCGCCCCGGGTCAGCAGGATTTACCAATGCATTCTGTGTTTGGAAGGCAATGAGCGCCTGGCGTGTCTGTTCGTCGAAGATACCGGTGAGCGCGTATGGGTCGAGGAACTTATTTTCGTAGAGGAACCACTGAAGCTTCGAAACCTCTCCATCGGTTTTAGCATTGGTGTCGCCAAAGCGAAGTGTATGCGCAAGCAGAAGCGCGTCGCCCGTAGGTGGCGTAAGGAGCTCAGCGAGTGGCACTATCTGGTAACCTTCTGCGCGCAGGTACGCAACCACATCGCCAATTGCTTGCGCCGTGTTTTGGTCGTCATGGAAGAGTACTATGCGGCCATTTGGTGAAGACGCAAGCGCCTTTTTACCATTTTCAAGCACTTGGGCAGGGCTTGAGGCGAGCCAGTCTTTACTGTCGATGTCTGAGCCAACCGGCAAGTAGCCCAGTTGGAGCGCCCATGCCATGTCTTTAGTGGTCGGGATGTACGGGTTGATGGTTGGGTCTACACCGATACCAAGCAAGAAAGGTGGGCGGTAGTAGGAAATACGCTCACCTGATATCTGCGAGAGGATGTAGGAAGTAGTGTTGAGCTCAAACGCCATGCGCGTATATTCCGAATGGCTGTTTTGCCCATGTGTGAATGAATGGTCCTCCACATCAAAACCAGCGTCAGCAGTCTTTTTTACAATGTCAGGGCGAATGAGCGCGCGCCTACCTATGAAAAAGAACGTTGCGGGCGTATTGGTTTTTGAAAGCTCCTCTATGAGCGTCTCGGTGGTTGGCGAGTTTGGACCATCGTCGAAGGTAAACGCTATTTTTTTAGTGTTGGCCGCGCTGTAGTAGTAATGGTAGCGCTGTATAGCGTCTTCGTAGGTTATGACTCCGCGCGAGCGGGTCGTGAGCCAGAGCCCAAACAGGAAAAGCGAAAGAGCAATAAGGAGAAGCACGAAAAACACCACAGTGCTCGTCCTAAAATACCATTTACGTTTTTTAGAATCGTCGAGGAAGATCGGCCCTTCCTTGTTTGTTTTTGTTTTTTCTTTTTGAGATAAAAAAAGCGCCATAGCCTTTATGTGGCTTGGCTGGTTTCCCTGCCCGCATACTAACACACATTTTTTATAATGCACAAAAATGCAGCGTGTCAGGGTGTATTCCGAGGTCGAAAAATAAAAAGAGCGCGTTGCGGACCTAAAAAACCCTGGGAAACCAGCCAAAAGCTGGAGTTGTTTTTAGGCCCGCAACGCGCTTTTCTTATGCTTTCAAAGCTAAAAACGAACATATATGCGTACCAGAGGAGTGTCAATTCAAAAAAATATTCGGACACAAAATAATCTTTTTTAAAAGATGCCTATTTACTAGTACTTGGAGTAGACTCAAGGCACTTCGAGGCAGCCCTGGGAATGCTACTTGAGGGGAGGTGTTTTTATTGCGTAATTATTTACCAAATTTAGTAACCCCAGGGATATGCATAGTACTTCTGTTCGTTCGTGGCTTCTTGCGTTTGCGGCTGCATTTTTATTCGTATCGCTCCCCTCCCTTGCGTCGGCAGACACTGAGATGTTGGTTACTAATACCGGCTTTGAGAGCGGCTCTACTGGCTGGCAGACCGACCAGGTACAAACCAACAACGCCGTATTTACGATAGCGAGTACAACCCCCCGCCCCGGCGGAAGCGGTCAGTCTTCTGCGCAGATCGTTATAAGCAGTTACACAAGCGGAGATGCTAAATGGTCGTTCAGTGCTGTACCGGTTGTCGCAGGTGAGTACTACACCTTTTCCGACTGGTACAAGAGTAACGCAGCAACAGTGGTATACCTCTACTTTGTACCTACCGCAGGAAGCTCGAGCCTGCCAACCATAAGCTGGCTCGGAGACGCAACACCAACCTCAGACCTCAATACCTGGGCACAGTTCAGCAAGAGTTTCGAGGTGCCGCAGACCGGTACGCTTATAGTGGCACACGTGCTCCAGAGTGCCGGCACGCTTATAACCGACGATTACTCCCTTGTAAAGGGTACGGCGCCTACCTTCTCGCAAGGCTTGGTTTCCCTCTCCTTCGACGATGGTTGGAATACTTATTACAACTACGCATACCCTATCCTTGCTTCTTCTTCGATCAAAAGTACGCTCTACGTAATTTCGAAAGCAAACATTGAAGCTCCAGACGACTACATGAGCAACGCGCAAATACAGCAAGTACACGCAAGTGGCTTGGTGGAAATTGGCGGCCACACAAGAAACCATCTCGACTTGGTACTTGACGATCCAGCCGGGTGGAATTATGCGAACCGTGATGCGCTCTGGCAGGGTGAGATAGCAGGGTCGCGTTCAGACCTACAAACGCTCCTCTCTGGTGCACCTGTTGACACCATGGCATATCCATACGGCTCGTACAATGCGGCTGTAGAGGCATCGACCTCGCTCGCAGGCTTTATCGCGGCACGCTCGGTTGACGATGGCTATAACATCAAAACTACTGACCGTTTTGCACTCAAGCAGAAGCATATAACCAATGTAACCACCTACGCAGAGGTACAGGGTTGGATAGACTACGCACTCGCTAACAAAGTGTGGTTGATCATGATGTTCCACGATGTGTGGCCTACGCTCTCGCAATGCGTTGACCGCGCAGACGGTATGACCCCAGACCTCGACTGCACCGACACCAACCTTCTCACACAGATAGTTAACGACCTCAAAACTCGCCCGTCTGGCACTGTAGTAACCGTACACGAAGGTGCGTCTGCAATGTCCGCGTCAACAAGCGTTCCTGTTCCAGTTATTGCAGCACATGCAGACGTATACGCAGAAGCACTCGCGTCAACGAGCGTAGCGGTTACCTACACTAATCCGACCGTTACTCCAGCAGGTACGGTCACCTGCACACCAACATCGGGTTCGTACTTTAATGTAGGTTCAACCACGGTTACCTGCTCTGCAACAGGTGCTGTTAGTACTACCTTTACCGTTGGTGTTAAGCTCCACGCTGCACCTGTTGCAACTTCAGTGGCAACCACCACCCTGGTGGCAGTGGCAGTACCTGTCACACTTACGGCAACCGGTAGTGACACACTTACCTACTCAGTAGTTACAGCTCCTCTATTGGGCACGCTTACCGGCACCGGAGCCACTCTCGTGTATACGCCGCAAGCGTCTACCTCGGCGTTTGTAGACACCTTCACCTTTAAGGCAAATGATGGCACGCTCGACAGTAATATCGCTACAGCAACTATAACAGTGACGCTCCCGCCAGACACCACAGCCCCGACCATACAGAACGTCTCTGCTGGTACGCCAGGCGAAACTTCAGCAACCATTACCTGGGACACGAGCGAAGGTGCAACCTCACAGGTATTCTATGGCACCACAGAAAACTACACCGCTTCAACAACGGTCGATACTGCACTTCTCATGAACCACTCGGTGACACTTAGTGGCTTGGCTTCAGATATCTTCTACCACTTCGTTGTTGTGTCTAAGGACAATGCAGGCAATACTGCAACCTCTAGCAACAAGACCTTTGTTACTGCGCGCGCCGCACAAACTTCTGGCGGCGGAGGTGGAGGCGGTGGCGGTGGAGGTGGAGGTGGAGGCGGGTTTATCGCACCACAGGCTACAAATGGCCAAGTGCTTGGTGCCTCAACACAAGTACTCACCGATGCGCAGATAAACGCTATCCTCAACCTACTCCGTTCGTTTAACGCAGATCAGTCTGTAATAGACAAAGTAGACGCATCGCTGCGCGGCAAGGTAGTGCTCGGAACCTCGACCACTTCAGGCAAGTTCATCTTCACTAAGACACTGCGTCTGGGCAACGTCGACCAGGAGGTGCTTGAGCTTCAGAAGGTGCTCGTTAAGGAAGGCTTCCTTAAGGTAGCGACGCCAACCACCTACTTTGGCAACATGACGCTCGCGGCACTCAAGGCATACCAGAGTGCACACAGTATTGCGCCGACGGGTATTGTAGGCCCACTCACTCGAGCAGAGCTCAACAAGTAAGTAACACTCTTGCATACATCGCAGCAACCCCCCCCCCGGCGTATACGCCGGGGGGGTTGTTTGACATAAACGACGAATGGTCATAAAAAGTACTTGGAAATCCATCAACGGAGAAAGAGTTATGCAGACATTGAAACCTGCATGTACAGACTTTGTCGTTGCTACGGTACGGACGATACGCCCAAAAAGTGGTAATTGGGCGCCCGGGGTTGCAACAGGAGTCCGCGTTAACCTCGTATGGGAGATCGCGAGCGAGCTATACTCATGGGAGGAATTCGTTTCAGCCATCAATTCGCTCTCGGGATTCGTCGGCGAGATGTCGGCCGG
>CAYPJX010000042.1:0-7754 GCA_964411175.1 uncultured Candidatus Saccharibacteria bacterium
TGCATGCGGTCGTAGCCTTTTATGTAGCCGAGAAATGGATCATCGAACACATAGCCTTTTACTCTTTGTTTGTAAGGGCGTCGTCTCATATCTTTTTTTCCTTAATTTTCTCAAGCACTACGACCAATTGGCGTATCGCTTCGCGCTTCTTTACCCATTCGACAAATGCTTCGGCAGATTCTTCTTCCGGCTGAGAGAGATGGCCGCTCAACTCGCGAATGAACTTACTCGGACCTCCTGCAAGCCCGAATAAAAACGGACATTATCGTAGGTCTTGGGAAGTTCAAATATTTTGCTCATGATCTCGCCAAACCAGTGATGATATCTGGTAAGTTCCCAATTTATGAGCTTGAGGGTTAGGTCGAGTCCGCCAACATCTTTCGGGTTTGAAAATACCTCCATCGCATTGATAAACTGACCAGGCTGATACGCCACTTCGATCGTCTGCACATACTCGACGAGCAAGCTATAGTCCTGCCGAAACTCGCATACGAGATAAACGAAGCCACCAAGAATGAGCGCAAGGCGGTTGCGGTACATGATGTTGTCGATATTCTTCTCGTCCGCATTAATGACCGGCAGCATAAGTGCGAGTAGGCCAGATAGTACCTTGAAAAGTTTTGGGCAATTCTCGATGACTGATGGGAATAGAGTCTTCTCCAGCTCCTCCCAAAACTCCGAGTCGAGCAGGATTTGCTTTGGTAGGAACGGTAGATAAACGCCTGCACCGGCGATCTTAGCGCCGTACTCATCGGCGAGAGCAACTTTGTTGATGTAGAGCAAACGGCTGATCCACTCGAAGCGGGCTTTGATGAACATAGCAAGCTCTTTGTGCTTCCCTTTCTGGTAGAGGTCTTTGAGAACGGTGTTGTGATGCGTGATTAGCTTCTCGAAAAATTTATCGAAGTACTGCTTCTCCTTTGCACGAGCGTCGTCGAGCGTTTCCTTTTCGAGACGGTCTTGCGGGGTTATGACGCGCCCTTCGCACTGGACTTCAAGCTCGAGGCGATCCCAGTAGTCGAGAACTTGGTTATAGAACACTCCAGGTAGATCGAGACGCCCGAGCTCCTCGCGGGTGTGGGTGAGCTGGCCGTCTGCGTCAACAAGCGATTTTATTACCTCCTGATACTTGGTGTAATCAAAACCGTCGACAAGAGTCAGTCCAATCGCAAAGTAAGTGTTGATATACGCATCCAACTCGTCGTCGGTTTGAACTCTCTCGTACAAAGCAAAGAAACCATCGAGATATTTCTCGAAAGCATCGGTTTCCTGATTCTCGTATAGGCCAGTAACTGTTTTCTGATAACGGCCATGCCCGTCCTTTTCGTAATCCCCAGCAAGTGCAATTTGGTAAAAATCAATAACGTATTTGAGTAAATGAGTATCCTGTGGAGCAGTGCCAATACGAGACTCTATGGACTTGAGGATGTCAAAAATGCCGTTCTCAAACCAGAGATAATCCGGATTATTTATACGCAGCGGCCCCTTACCCTGAAGCTCAAAGTTGAGTTTCAGGGTGAGCATCGACGCGTTGTTTGACTTGACCTCTACCTGCGTCTGCGGGAACCACCAGCCGCGCTCTTTGTCTATGTATTTTTTCCGCTTAGCATAGTCTGTGATCAAGTTTGCAAGTACCATTGGCGTGTAAATTACGTCATTCCAATTTTCGGCATGCCAAAGGTCCTCAAAGAGAGTCTTGAGTATCGAGAGGTGGTCCTGCGTGCGCATGCGCGAACCCTGCACGATGCTCCAGCTCTTATAGGAGTACCGGGTTCGGTCAGAGGCGAGTCGCATACTTTCCTTCATATCAGACTGCAATCTCTGAAAGAGATTCTTCGGCTTAATGGTGAGAATGTAGTGGTTTTTGAAAACAATGATGCCGAGCAAACAAAGAACCACTAGGATAATGACGGCAACGAAGCTGATAGAAGACGGGAGTGTAAGAAGCTGGACGCGGAGCAAGACCATAATCGCAAAGATATCGGTAAAGACGAGGAGCTTGAAAAAGAAATTGCCGACGGTTTCTTGATTGACGTAGTCGGACACCGTAGAGGAGTATTTATCAGTCGTGAGCTGAAGACCGACAGCATATAGGGCAAACAACAGTCCGAGGATAGCTGAAATCGCGCCAATGGCAATATCAAGCACGAGCTTCAAAAATTCCTTGTCGGGGAAATTGAAGTGAGCGACAAGTACTTGAAACCAGCCAGTTTGTGCGTGAGACAGTGTAATCGCCAGACTGTGGATACCCCAATCTCCCAAAACCACGGCGACTAGTGCCAGCGCCAGAACCAATAACGTGCCCGTAGAATAGCGGACGATCTGGAGCGGTATAGTGTACTCTGTCTTTCTACGCTCTTGATTTCGATAAATTATCCTCAATGACTCTCTGCGTCGTTGAAAAATGCTGTAAAAGAAGCCGGCAAAGACGCCCCACGCATATACGAATTTGTTCGGCTTTTTATCCACTTCGAAAGAATAGGTGGGGGCCGTGGGGCGCCTCCAAACTATTCGTCGAAAAAAGAATTGGATAGCTCTTATGAACTGCATAGATGGATATTCAATATACCCTAAACAGTGCTCTATAGGGACATGGCCCTCGACATACATCCGATACTTAAAACCTATGGCGGAGACGGTGGGATTCGAACCCACGAGGGTGTTTAGACCCTGCCTCGTTAGCAGTGAGGTGCCTTCGACCAGCTCAGCCACGTCTCCAATGTTCTCTACCTTACACTAAAAGCCAGCTTCATGCACGGCAGCACAGGTGCGGCCGTCGCGAAATATCTCAACTGGATGCTCTAGAGCCTCTACCCTACCCTCTTTTTTAACGGTCAGTATAAGGGAAAGCCCGTGGGAGACGTCGGTGTTCCAATATTGGTCAAAAATGAAGTTCCCGAGCGAGTAATATACCAGCGTATCACCTATATATTCGTGGTCGAGCACCACATGTGGGTGCGCGCCTATAACCGCAGCAGCACCACTCTCGGCAAAAAGTTTTGCCACAGACCGAAGGCGGGGCGAAGAATCTATATATTCGTCGCCCCAATGCGCCATCACAATAACCCTTCTACCAGCCTCGTGTTCTGTGGCGATAGCATTTACCACTTCAGCCACAGAGTTACCGCCAAACTCGTTGTAGCCTACAAACGCAAGCGGTACACCATTTTCTTCAGTTTCAAAAATCGCTTCGTTCCCTGCAACTCCACCAAAATACCCCACCCCTGCAGCAGTAAGATTTTGTTGCGTGGAGATGAGGCCTTTGTAGCCAAAGTTGAGTATGTGGTTGTTACCTATACTAACGGCTCTAAAACCATGCGAGCGTAGGAGTGCTCCCGTTGTGGTAGGGAAAGTAAACACGTAGTTGTCGGGGCTTCCTGGTATGGTGCCGGTGCTGCGCGAAGCATTGATGGTGATGGGTCCCTCAAGGTTTGCTACTGCAAAGTCTGCGGTCTTAATGACACGGTCGATACACGAGAACGGATGGTCGATACCGTACTTGCCGCTCATAAGACGGATATTACGGTCGAAAAGCATGTCTCCTGCCATAAAAATACGAGCGTCTTCGCGTTTTGGAACTTCAACTAGTGTTGCGGTTTGCGAAACCTCAAGCGCCGGGGCACTTATTTTTTCTGGCGCATACAAAAAAAGCGCGCCCGCGAGCGCGAGTACAAACGCTCCAACTTCCAGCACTAATTTCATGCACTAATTATCTCCCCTTCCGCGCCCGCGGTCATCACCTCCACTGTGCTCACTCTCATCTTCATCACTCCCCAAAAGCCTTCCGAGGATACCGTTGTCGAAGCGCCTGTTCGCTTCTATAAAGGTCTTAAGTGTGGTTGCTTCGTTTATTGCCTGTCGGAAACTGTCTGACGCAGCAGAGAAGTCTTTTGCATCGAGCGACGTTTGACCACTTGCCACCAAGCCCGCAACACCAGCAATACGTGCATCAAGTATCATGCGTGCGTTTTCGCTTACATCTTTACCAAGGTTTTTAACCGATGCATTGAGCTCTTCGAGTGAAGACGTTGCACGCTTACCCAGCGCTAGTGCGTTCTTCTCCTGGCGCAAAGACTGCTGTGAACCGCCTGATTTTTTTGATTTGTTTTGAGATTCGTCTTGAACATCTGCACGACGCATTTCATTGCTTGATGCTTCTGTCTCTGCGGGAGCAGACGCAGACATGGTCATCATCATTGGTTGTGCGTCTGCTGCAGCGTCCTGTGTAGAAGGAGCGGTAGGCATAGCAGTTTTTGCCATCATAAGCGCCACCTGTGGAGTGTTGCGGCTACGAGATGAAGCATTACGTACCGCAAGCGCGAGAGAGTTTGAATTCTCCCTAGTAGTTGTGCTTGAACTCTCTGTTCCTATCGCAGCAAGCACTTCAGTATGTGCTGCGATAGAAGATCCAAGTTCATCTGTATAGGTGTGGTCTTCGCTACCATGCTCGCCCCTACCCTTTGAGGCTAGTTCTTCTCGCTGTGCTAGGTGTGCGTCGAGGTTTGTTTGAAGCTTAGACACCGCAGATGCCTCGAGCCTATTTTGAGAAGCAAGCACTTCAGCTTCCTCAAGGCGAGTCTCCGCTATCTGCGTATGAAAAGCTATCTTATCTTCATCTGAAAAGGCGAGCACGCCACGTACTGGCTCAGAGACCATAGTTTTAACCGAGTAAAGTGGGTCGCCTGGGAGCGCGTTACCAGAAGCCACCAGCGTACCGCTGCCGGCGAAAAATACTACTAGAAGTGCTACAAACGGCGTCGCAAACTGCGGCATCATAAAGAAATAGGGGCTCTTAGTGGGGCGAGCCGAAGGAGCGTTTGCATTACCTGCGCGATCGCGGCTCATAAGTGCTACATGCATAGCCGCGTTTTAAGCGGATGAGAGTTTGAGCTGCTGCGCTTCCTTCTTAAGTTTTAAAAGCGAGTGTTTCATTTTTTTGTAGTCTCTGGCTCGAGTAGATCCTTCAATTTTTTAAGCCCTCGGTGTACGCGCACCGACACCGCGTTCTCATTTTCATCGAGCTGAGCGGCTATCTCCTTGGGAGAAAGGCCCTCAACATAGCGCAGTATGAGTACCTCTTTGTAAGAGTCTGGCAACTCCTTAAGTGCCGCGAGTGCACGCTTACCCTCAAAACGGTCTATTGCCGCCTCAAGCGTATTACTCTCGTCTGGCGGCAGGAGCGCCTCTATACTGCCACCCTCTGTGTCTTCAACCAGCGCATCGAGCGACTGTGACTTCGCTTTGCGGTACTCGTCGATAATGAGGTTTTTAAGGGTGCGGTAGAGGAATGGCCTAAATTCGAGTACTTCATTCCCTCGCTCGACATAGTCCCAAGTACGCAAAAACGTCTCCTGGGTAAGCTCAAGCGCTCGCTCTCGGTCAGAGATTCTGAGGTAGCAATGGCGAAAAAGCTCGTCGTTATAACGACTAAACGCTTCTTCAAAGGCTTTTGTAGGATCTGTTCTCATACGGTAGACGGATGGGGGAGTCTATCCTTTCACTTCCCCATTGTAGCATCAGGCTCTAAAACGGGGCTATTTCGCTGGTTTGATGGCTCTAGCAACCGTAGTGGCCACTCCTTTCTCGAACGGCCCGGGCACAATACGGTTTGCAGTAGGCTTTTTTATAAGGCCGGCAAGGTTGTGTGCAGCAAGAAGTTTCATCTCGTCGGTAATCTTAGACACCCGGTTGTCGAGCGCTCCACGGAACACTCCAGGGAATGCCAGCGAGTTGTTTATCTGGTTCGGGTAGTCTGAGCGCCCCGTACCCACCACCAGCGCACCTCCCTTTTTTGCTTCCTGAGGAAATATCTCCGGCGTCGGGTTTGCAAGAGCAAACACTATCGCACGTGGTGCCATAGTTTTTATGTCGGCAGCTTTAAGGAGGCCTGGGCCCGAAACGCCTATAAAAGCGTCGCTGCCTTTGAGTGCTTCCGTAATACCTCCCTTCTTTGAAGATTGGTTAGTGAGAAGAGAGAGTTCGAGCTTATGTGGTGTTAGGTCTTTGCGCGATTTCTCAATAATCCCCTTACTATCGAGCACCACAATGTCCTTAATGCCCGCAAGCACGAGAAGCTTTGCTATAGCGGTGCCGGCAGCACCTGCGCCGGAGATAACCACCTTAAGTGTTTCAAACTTTTTATTTGCGACCTTTGCTGCGTTAAGGAGCGCAGCGGTCGCTACAATAGCGGTGCCGTGTTGGTCGTCGTGCATCACGGTGATGTCGAGCCGCTCTTTGAGCCTGCGTTCTATTTCAAAACAGTTCGGTGCAGCAAAGTCTTCGAGGTTGATGCCGCCGAACGCGGGCGCAATACGCGCCACCACCTCCACCACTTCGTCTACGTCCTGCGTGTCGAGCACAATAGGAAACGCGTCGACATTGGCAAAAGTCTTAAAGAGCGCCGCTTTGCCTTCCATTACCGGGAGGGCGCCATACGGCCCAATATTGCCGAGCCCGAGCACAGCAGAGCCGTCGGAGATAACCGCGACCGTGCGACCTTTTATAGTGTAGTCGCGCGCATCTGTAGGATGCTTCGCCAAATGCGAAGACACCGCAGCGACGCCCGGCGTATACACAAGCGAGAGGTCTGCACGTGTACGCACTTCTTTGTTGAGTTTGGTGCTTATTTTGCCGTTAAGTTTTTTATGGAGCGCGAGCGCTTTTTTACCAATGTCTTTATGTGCCATACAGGCGAGTATACTCCCCACCCGCACAGTTGGATATATAGGAGAAGCTCATATAGCATGGTGGTATGCAACTTTATGGTCCGCTCTCACAGCTTTTCCGACTTTCCGACCAGCAAAAGAGCGCACTCGCGCGCCTCAATATACAAACCGTGCACGACCTGGTGTACCACTTCCCCTTCCGTTATGAGGCAGCCGGAGAAGCGTCGGAGGTAACCGGTATTACTGCGGGCCAAGAAGCCTCGCTCGTAGGCACGCTCGAGAAAATGGAAACCAAGAAGGCCTGGAAGAGCCGTATGCCGGTCTCTGAGGGGTACTTACGTGACAACTCCGGCCGCATAAAACTACGCTGGTTCAACCAGCCCTACATCGCAAAGATGTGGTTCGACGGCACGCTCGTGCGCGCGGTGGGCAAAGTGTCGGGCTCCGCAGGCAAACTCTACCTCGCCAACCCACACCTCGAGCGCGTCTCCGCAACAGAAGAAGGACTTTTTAAAAAATCGGAACGGAAGAATCCTATACAAAATTCTGGCCTCGCTGACACGCCCCGAAGGAGCAGTGTCGGACGAGGAGAACCGAGGAATTTTGGAGAGGATTCTTCTGTAGAGGCTCACACCGAGTTCTTTGCGCAATACCCTGAGAGCGCAGGCATTACTTCACTATGGTTCCGCCACGCATTAACAAAAGCATTCTCTCAGGGCGCACTTGAGCATATAGAAGACCCTATCCCCGAAGAAGTATTACATCGCTATAACCTGCCAAGCCTTAAAGCGGCGTTGGTATGGATGCATACGCCACAAAACCTCAAAGACGCCGAAGCAGCTCGTAAGCGCTTCGCATTTGAAGAAGTATTTTTGATACAGCTTGAACGTGCGCAGGAAAAAAAGCGCCAAGCAAAAGAAAAAAGTTTTGTGGTAGATCCTGAAGATGCTCGCGTTGAGGCATTTACGAAAGCATTCCCCTTCGCTCCCACCCAGGCACAAGCTTCGGCAGTTGCAAACATCCTTGAAGACATGCACCGGGGCCGCCCAATGTCGCGCTTGCTTGAAGGCGATGTGGGCTCCGGCAAAA
>CAYPJX010000043.1:0-7145 GCA_964411175.1 uncultured Candidatus Saccharibacteria bacterium
GTAACTACGCTACGTTTACCTACCCATTCCCGGTGAATGCCACTACTACCCAGATCGCCTTCAATGGAGGGCTTACGGCGGTGGGAGCTACCACGAGTGCGCTCTTGGTTACCGCATCTTCCTCTATAAGTAGTCTCTCTACCGCACAGGCGACCTCGACAGCACTCTACATTTCCTCGACGCTTAACGGCGCCGGGCTTTCTTCTTGCTCTGCGTCTGGCGACAAGTTGCTCTGGAACTCGGCAACGCAGCAGTTCTCGTGCGGTGTTGATGCGGGAGGTGCCGGAAGCGGTATCACCAACTTGGGTGCCGCAGGCCAGCTTCAGAATGGTGCAGCACAAACATTTGCATCTTCAAGCGACACTAATATAGGCATTACCATCACTTCTGCACTTAACGTACACACCTTTACTACCGTATGGAATGGCATTCTCTCGGTTGCGCGTGGCGGCACCGGTTGGAGCAACATAACTGCCGGCACACTTCTTACTGGTAATGGCACGGGTGCACTTGCTACCACCACCATAGGCTCTTCGCTTCAAATTTCTGGCAGTACGCTTGCACTTAACCTTGCTAACCAAAATATATGGACTGGTCTGCAGAGTTTTAGTAACGCCACTTCAACACTCTTTGAGTCGGTGTCACAGTTTGCCCAGACTATACAGTCTACTTCTACCAACGCATTGGTTATTAAAACCAACTTTACCTCTACGTCTGGTCTTACTATCGGCAGTACCTCTACCGTGCAGATGCTTGGGCTCGACACGCTTATTAACCGCGTAAAGGTGGGTCTGGGTAGCGGCACGCCTTCACCGATATTGTTTGTGCTCGACAGTAAAAACACCACGGGCGACCCAACTGGCACCGACGGCGCGCAGTACTACAACAGCGCCACGAGCGAGTACCGCTGTTTTGGCAACAACACGTGGCGCACCTGCGGCGGCCAAGCTGCAAGCTCAACGGGCGACGTGCAGTTTAAAAACGTAGATGGCTCCTTTACAGCAACTTCAAACTTGAATTGGAGTCTTGCAAACAATGGTCTCACCGTTAAGGGTAACTCTGGCCAAACGGGAGATCTTCTCACTGTCGCTTCATCAACCAATGCAATTTTGTTTAGCGTGAGTGCTAATGGCCTTGTAAGAATGGCGACCACCTCTACCACTACCGTTGCGACCCCGACTACAGGTATAAACTTTTATGCAAAGCAGTTTGCAAACAGGGCACTGCCTACGTGGAAGGGACCGTCTGGTATAGAAAGCGCGGTACAAGGTGCGATATGGGGCAATAGTATTAGTATGATACGCCCACAAAGCGGTACGACACTCTCTTTGTCGGGAATTCCTTCGACACAAGTTGGTGTGGTGCAGCATCCAACTATCTCTTCTACAAACCTCGCCTCCTCCACTATTCGCTTCAGGCTTTCTGCGGGTAACACCGCTAACTCTGCGGTAGAAATCCGCTCCGCGACGAACATGTTTTGGCGGGGTAACGCTACCGGGCTCGGTGGGTTCTTTGTCGAAATGCAATTTACTATAGGTAGTTCAACAACCAACCAACGAGGTTTCTTTGGTTTGTTAGGTAGTACCGGTGCCATAAGTACCACGCAAGAGCCGGTCAAGCTTACCAACATGGTTGGTCTTACTGTTGGTCTTGGTTCAACCACACTTGCGATAACAAGCAACGACGCGTCGGGTAATGCCACTTGGACCAGCCTTGGTGTTGGGTTCCCATCTAACAACGCCACTCAGGTGTACGATCTTATTCTGTTTGCTCCCTCAAACGGAAGTTATATTGCGTATCGTGTGACAAACCAGACTACCGGTGAAGTATCCGAAGGAATGCTCACGTCGAACTTGCCGGTGAACACCACCTTCCTTACCTGGCACCTGTACATGAACAACGGTGGTACGGCAGCGGGTGTGGGTATCGATGTGTCGCGCATGTATGCAGAGACCGACTACTAATTAATAGATTAAAATGACTACTATGGAAAAATTGTTTGCCGCACTTCTTACTGTCTCTCTACTTACGCCAGCGCCTGTGGTGTTTGCACAAGAAGTACCTGACACACCAGTGGAGCCTGTGCAGGAGAATGTGTCTGCACCAATAGACGCCACTGCGCCTCAAGAGGGCATGCAGCCGGCTCCAGACACACCCATACTTGATGTGGCCGTAGTGCAAGAGCCAATACTTGTTGAAGTTACTTCTGAGCCAGTTACTATCCAGGCAACTTCAACTGAGCTTCAGGAAACTGCCAACACACAACCAGCAGTTACGAGCGAGGTGCTCGAAGGTACCGTAAATCCAGAAGTAACCACAACCGACGATACCCAAAGTACTCCTGTGCCAGAGGCCGCCACCACTACTCCAGAAACTCCTGTCGACCCAGAGCCCATAGATGAGGTGCCGCTTGAAGATGTGGCAGTGGCGCTCGATATTGTTGCCGAAGATTTAACTCCAGAACCCGATGTTTCGCCGACTCCCGATAGTGAGGTTGCTGCTATAGCACTGCCGCAAGAGGATCTTACGCCAGACCCGCAGTTTGCTTTTGCACTTACCGGAAAGTCTATCCCCTCTAAAAAAGTGCTCAAAGACCGCGATGGTAGAAAGGTGGGTGAGCAATCTGTATCCCATGTCGCTGAGACGCAAGTAGACAATGCTAAAGGAGTTATTACTGTTTCTGGCCAGTGCTCCGACGTATATTTTGTGATTCTGCTGTACCGCAACCAAAACGACTACGTCGACGACCCAAGCTCGTACCTCGTGAACCGCGCGTACCCTTGTGTGAACGGAACCTACTCATACTCGATAGAAGAACTTCCGCATAACCTCGAGCATGGCCAGTACTACCTGTTGGTAGGACAGGAAGGGAATACCGGTACCTGGACACCGATAACGGGCCTTACTGAAATTACTATTAACCGAAACTAACTATGCTGGATTACTTTTTGGAAAATGGAATTAAAAGTGTTTTGTTTTGGGTAGTGGGAGTCGCTGCACTCTGGGCAGGTGTTTCCTTTATGGGGCTCATGCCTACCAGTGGGTTTCCTCACGTAGACGAGAGCAAGTGGCAAGCAGTGTTTCTTAGTAATAATCAGGTGTACTTCGGGAGGCTTACCAGTGTCGACGCAAACTATGTGGCACTTTCCCATGTCTACTACTTGCGCACCGCAAACGACCTTGAAAACCAGTCCAGTGGCAGCCTTAACCTCATTAAACTCGGTGGAGAGGTGCACGGCCCTGAAGACCCTATCTATATTCCCAAGGGAAGCATCTTGTTCTGGGAAAATATGAAAGAGAGCTCCAGAGTTGTCCAAACAATTAACAGTTCAAGCAAATAAATTGTATGTCCGCACCACACATGACCATACGACTGCGCCCCGAACCTGAAGAAGCGCCACAAGCAATGGTTCCACCACCTCATGCCCCAAAGAAGAAAGACAAAAAAATGCTCACGAGGGGACTATTTGCTCTCGCGGCACTGCTTGTTCTTGTAGGAGCAGGGTTTGGCATTAAAGCAGTTCTGGGTACGTTTTCGCCGGCAGCAAGTGGCGACCCTAAAGAGATGGTAGGGCGCGTGAGCAAGCTTATGGTGCTTCCTGATGAAGCGCCAACAGTAGCGGTAGTGAGCGATCTTGAAAAATTGAAAGGCCAACTCTTTTTTGCCCGTGCACACGAGGGCGACATTGTACTCATGTATCCGAAGGCACAGAAAGCGGTCCTCTATAACCCGACCCTCAACAAGATCATTGAAGTGGCACCTATAACAAACGACACGCAGCAATAAAAGAACATGCGCACCTGGGCACATATCACACTAAGTTTTCTCTTCGCGCTCATACTTGCGTGCGTGGGTAGTGTGCCTGTGTATGCGCAAGAGGCAACCAGCACGAGTTTTAAGACGCGAGGTTCAACCATCGACTCTCTTGGCGGGAGCGCAACCTCAACCAGTTTCAGTGCGATACAGAGTGCAGACCAGACCGGCGGGGGAGAGTCGACCTCAACAAGCTTCCAGCTAAACGCAGGCTTCCTCTACTTTGATGCGTTTACCCCCAAACAGCAGAATTGGCAGTGGTTTGATGACGAGACCAACGAAACACCGTTAGATGCACTTGCGTCAGAAAATGTTTCCCCTTCGAATATTGGAGAGGGAAACCCTATTAAGCTGCGCGTCACTCTTGCGGAGGTGGCAGATATTGGCCAGGCAAATAGCAAGTTTAAGCTCCAGTTTGCAACTACATCTGACTTTTCCCAGGGAGTGTTAGATGTGGTTGAGATAGGGAGTTGCAACGCTGGTTCGGAATGGTGCTTTGCCGACGGAACCGACACTGACAATGACGGTATCTCAACCGCAGTACTCACTGACTCGGACAGCTGTGTTGCATCGGTAGGTGATGGGTGCGGTACACACAATGAATCCGGCGTGAGCGCATCAGCATTTACGCATAAAAAGAGTGCTCATGTGGAATATGAATTTACCCTGGCAGAGTCGGGAGCTCGCCCAAACACTGTCTACTTCTTCCGCCTCGTAGACACAGTAAGTGGAGACGTGGTGCCCCTTAATACCGGGGAGACGTACCCGAGTGTCTCGACTTCGGGGACCACCCTCACCTTTACGATTGACGGTCTTCCGGCTGCAACTATAACTGGAGGCATTACTACAACGATAGACACCACCTCCACGAGTGTTTCTTTCGGTGCATTGCCTATCGACTTGTCTCAGACGGGTGCACACCGTCTCACGGTAACCACTAACGCGACGCAAGGGTATGAAATATTTACCTATGCGCAACAGAATCTTATAGGGAGCACCGCGGCGGAGATACCCCCTATAACAGGTACTAACCAAAGCCCATCAAGCTGGAGTGGAGGCTGCAGTGGTTCGGCAACTGGTTGCTATGGTTACCACACCAATGAGTCGGTGTTGGCCGGAGGCTCAACACGTTTTGCTGCCGACGACACGTACGCACGCTTCAGTACCACAACACTTGATGAGATAGCCTACAGCTCCGGTGCGGTGACCGGTAAAAGTACTGATGTGGTGTATCGCATTGAAGCACGCTCTCTTCAAGAGGCCGACAGCTACAGCACAAGTGTGGTTTATATTGTCGTACCAACCTTTTAAACTTGTATGAGATTTCTTTTTACAACACTACCGGTAACTGCGCTCCTCCTGTTTGTGTGGGTGCCTGTTGTATACGCACAAACGTCTCCCGACCTCTCTGTCTCTCCAGTGGTTATCGACGAGAAGGGAAAGCAGCGTGACATCCTCAAGGAAAACATCATGCTGAAGAACAACACGAGCCGTGTACTCGAGCTCTACCCCTCGGTGCGAAATATAAACATACAAGACGGCACTCAAACTTTCTCGCTCCCGGCCGGCTCGCAAGACCTCGACGACTCCCTTGCGAACTGGATAGAGCTTACGCGCGGAGTTATCCAACTCTCCCCAGGAGAGACGCGATCGATACCGTTTATCATCCGCATCAATATGAATGCTATTGCCGGACAATACCACGCACAGATTTCTTTTACTGATGGGAATACTCGCGCTGAGGCAGACTCAAAACCACCGCTCGGTACCGTGACGGTCAACCTTGAGGTGCAGGCAGATATTACCGAGCTCTTGCAGCTGCAAAAATTCAGCACCGACAATGTATTTTTTAGCGGAGATGATGTGTTGTTTGACTACCAGCTGCAAAATATTGGCAACCAAGAACTGCAACCGAAAGGCCAAATACATATTTATGACCGCAGAGGAAGAGAGGTTGCGACGGTAGATGTAAACAAAACAGGAAAGACCATAGCACCAAGCCAAGACTCACAACTAGCTTCTGTGTGGAGCGCGGCGCAGGGGTTTGGCCGTTATAAAGCTATGATTGACGTTGCGTATGGTTCAACCCAGACAGCGTCGGTGCAAGACACCGTCTTTTTCTGGGTTATTCCATGGAAGCAGGTGCTTATCGTCTTTTTTATAAGCCTGGTGTGTGTGGTGGTGCTCGCGCTGTACTTCCATCGATATCTTGAAAACAGACATCTGTATAAATTTGCACACGCCGGACTGCTCAATGATGATACGTTACGCAAGATGCACGCAGATGAAATACTACCTCACCCGCTCGTACCTCCTGCGCATGTTGCGTCTTCGCAAGCAAAATTTAAGGAAGAGAAAGCGCGTGAAAAACCTATGCGCCTCAGAGAGATGCTTCATAAAAAAGAGGCAGCTACCCATGGGCATGCGATAAATCTTAAAAATCTTCATACAAAGAAAGAAGAAACAGCTTCACAGGTAGGGCACGTGGTACATATACCTAAAGCGCCACAACAACAACACGCTGAGGGTCATATCATTTCACTTAAGAAAAAGAACGATGCATAAGTTTACGGTAAAATTCCTCTCGCCGTTTTTTGCGGTTGCCACGCTTGTTCTTTTTGTCATGCCTTTGTCTGTGCGTGCACAGCAAGACAATAGCTCACTTTCAGTCACCGTAACACCTCCGTTGTATCAACTGACCATAGGCCCAGGCGAAACATGGAACACTACGCTTAAGGTGATAAACAGTAACCCCTATGACGTAACCTACTACGCACAGGTGATGCAAATGCAGCCACAAGGAGAAGAGGGTAGAAGTAAATTTGTACCGGTACTCAACACCCCCTCAGCCTCAACCTCAGGCTCCTACCTACTGGCACACTGGGTGCGTATAAGTAATGAACCTATATACGTGAAAGCGGGCACGAGCGCTGAAGTGCCGTTTACTGTTTCTATACCGCAGAATGCGGAGCCTGGCGGACATTATGCTGCTATTTTGGTTGGGACCGACCCGGATGCGCTCCATGCGACCGGTACCATGCTTAAGGTTTCGAGTCTTGTCTCATCGCTTCTTTTTGTGCGCATTAAGGGTGATGTTATAGAAAGCGGGAGGATACGGGAATTTTTGACTTCGCAAAGTCTGTACCAAACTCCTGATGTCGATTTTAGTCTTCGTTTTGAAAATACGGGCAATACACATATACAGCCGCAAGGAGAGATAGCCATCTACAATATGTGGGGAAAAGAACGTGGACGAGTGTCTATTAACCAGGGGAGTGACTTTGGTAACGTGCTCCCGTACACGATTCGACGTTTTGAATTTTCCTGGCAA
>CAYPJX010000044.1:0-6956 GCA_964411175.1 uncultured Candidatus Saccharibacteria bacterium
GACGCTCGAGATGATGCTCGACACAAACAGCGGCACCTATAAGCTGCTTCAGGCCATGTCTGAGGCGGGCGTGCCGCTGAAGAACCACGGCGAAGTTACCCACTGGCAAGGCAAGGAGCTCGCTCCCGGCAAACGCGAGCGGATGTACTACAACGAGGTGCAGCCGCGCATCCGCGACCTCTACCCCAACCTGCGGCAGGTCGGTGCACACCTCTCGGGGATGGCAGCCGTCGAGCACTATCGTGAGTACGGCGACCCGGATACCTACGTTGCCGAGTACACGCCGCATCACCCGCTCTTCGACGACACCATCCGGTTTGACGGCGGCTTCCTCCTTTCGGAGAACCACTGTCTGCCGGTCATCCAAGAAGAGGAGCACCGCGACGCTCTGCGTGACCTGCTTTTGTCGAAACCTCCCTACCTTATGGCAGGGAGCGACATGGCGGCGCACGATATCAAGCGCAAGCATGCGGCACGGGTGTGGGGTGGCATCTACACCTACCACTGCTCGCTCGAGCTCTATATTCAGCTCCTCGACCAGCTCAACATCCTCGACTACGCCGAGGACTTCCTCTACGGCAACGCCAAGCGGTTCCACAAGGACCTGGTGCCGGACAACCCGCCCGAGGTGATGCTCGTGCAGGAGCCGTGGCAAGTGTACAAGATGGTGCCCTACGGCGAAGGCGAGACCGCCGGCCTCATGTCGCCGTTCGGCTACGACGACAATCCCGCCAGGCGCTTCAAGTTCCAGTGGAGGGTCGTCAGCTGACCCTCAAGAAACAAAGTCCCCGGACCTTTCGGTCCGGGGATATTTATTTTCCGCTATGCGAGTGGTTGGTGCTCTATGTCTTCCCTTTTCTTTACACGGATGCCGTGGGTTGTGAGCAAGCCTTCAAACTCGTCACGTTCGATAGTTTCTACCTCAACCAACCTCTGTGCGATAGCGTCGAGCACTTCACGATGTTCGGTAACTATCTTTTGTGCCTTTTTATATGCCTCATCGATGATATGTTTCACCTCGGCGTCTATCTCGGCCGAAACTTTTTCAGAATATTCTTTGCCATTTACTCCGGCACCGAAGAGCGCTTTGCCTCCCTCGCCTTCAAGTGCAATAGTGCCCATCTTCTCGCTCATACCGAAACGCGTCACCATGTCGCGTGCGAGGCTAGTTAACACCTGCAGGTCGTTAGACGGGCCGGTCGTTACGTCGCCAAAGACAGACTTCTCAGCAACGTAGCCGCCGAGCGACATTGCAATGTCATCGAGGAACTCGCGCTTGCTTTGCATCTTGTGGTCGTCGAACGGAAGTTTGAGCGTGTAGCCTGCAGCACGGCCGCGGCTGATGATCGAAATCTTATGCACTGGGTCAGCATAGGGGAGGAGTGAGGCAACGAGCGCGTGGCCTGCCTCGTGGTAGGCAGTGATCTCTTTTTCCTTCTTGTTGAGCACGTGGCTCTTGCGCTCAGGGCCGAGCATCACTTTTTCTATTGAGCGGATGAGGTCGAACTGCGCAACACTCTTGCGGCTTTCCCTTGCGGCCAAAATAGCACCTTCGTTCATAAGGGAGAAGAGGTCGGCACCAGAGAAACCCGGTGTACGCTCTGCAATAACCTCAAGATTCACGTCTTCGGCAAGCGGCTTCTTACGCGAATGCACTTTAAGTATTTCGAGGCGGTCTTGGCGGTCGGGGAGGTCTATCATGACGCGGCGGTCGAAGCGGCCTGGGCGCAAGAGTGCTGGGTCGAGCACGTCGGGGCGGTTGGTTGCCGCCATGACTATCACTTTTTCGTTCGGTTCGAAGCCGTCCATCTCAACGAGAATCTGGTTGAGTGTTTGCTCGCGTTCATCGTTGCCACCACCCACTCCCGTGCCGCGTACACGGCCCACTGCATCTATTTCATCTACGAAGATGATAGCCGGCGCTGCGCGCTTAGCGGTGAGGAAGAGGTCACGCACACGCGACGCTCCTACACCCACAAACATCTCTACGAACTCAGAGCCAGAAATGGAGAAGAACGGTACTCCAGCCTCCCCTGCTACTGCACGTGCAAGTAAGGTCTTACCGGTACCAGGAGAACCCATGAGCAGTAAGCCTTTAGGAATGCGCGCACCGATATCGAGAAACTTTTTCGGATTCTTAAGGAAGTCGACTATTTCCATGAGTTCCTCCTTAGCCTCCTTAGCACCTGCTACGTCTTTAAAGGTGACGCGTGAGGTTGCATCGTTCGGGTCGATGAGGCGCGGTTTACTTTGGCCAAAGCTAAATGCCTGTGCACCCCCACCGCGCACTTGGCGTGAGAGATACCATATAAAGAATGCTATAAGGAGCAGCGGCGCTACAAACGGCGCCAAAACCGAGAGCCAGAACTGCCATGCACTCTGACGTTTTATATCTATAGAAACTTTTGCGAGTGCTTCTTTAGTAACCCCATAGTTGTTGAGTGTGTCTGTAAGCGAGCTCTCAGGTTCTTTCTTCGAGGTCTTCTCAGCTTTGTCGGCGTAGGTGATGTCGAGGTTGTCGCCGTCTACCAAAATGCTTGCAACGGTGCCCGAGGCTATGTCCATTGCAAGTTGTGAGAGCGGAATCTCCTGTGGTTTCTTCTTTCCCTCTCCCACGAGGTAGGTGTAGGCACTCGCTAAAAGCAAAAGGACAAGTACGCTTGAAATAAGGTTTACCCAAAATGAGTCTGCTTTGGGCATCTTCGGTATCGGAGGGATACGATTATTGCCACGCTTGCCTCCCCCGCCCGGTGTGTGCTGTTTTTCTTTTTGTTCTGGCATGTTTCGTATAATAGTAGCATCTAGCGCGCTTGAAGCAAAAAAAGCTTTAGCGTGCTAGATTCAGCACATGAGCCTTATCGAGCACAAGAAAGCCCGGCTAGACTACGAACTCCTCGAGGAATTTGAGGCGGGTTTGGAGCTCCTCGGCCATGAGGTGAAGAGCCTCCGCAACAAACACGGCAAGCTTGAGGGCGCACATGTAATAGTGCGTGGCAATGAAGCATATATAGTAGGTATGCAGGTGCCGGCCTTCCAGCCGGCCAACACCGACAAGGAGTACGACCCGGAGCGTACACGCAAACTCCTCCTCACTAAGAAAGAAATACGTCTCTTGGGCGAGGCGGAGAGCCAGAAAGGGTTGACAATAGTGCCAATTTCGGTGTATAATAAAGGGCGAAATCTGAAGATGAAGTTCGCCATAGCGCGCGGCAAGAAGAAGTTCGACAAGCGCGCAGACCTCAAGAAGCGCGACGTTGAGCGCGACATCCGCAGGACTTTGAAAAATCAATAAAAAATTATTTAGGCATTCCCAGAGAGTGTGGAAGGAGAAATAATCTGAAGGAACATGCGGAGGTACGACGGTGCCGGAGTCTAGAAAATTCTTAGCAAAGAATTTTCGCGTTCCTGAAGGTTGTTTCGACTAAAGCTTCTCCCCTCTCTGGGGATGATAGGCCTAGACAATTAAGATACTCGAACGGGTTGCGTAGTGAGAGTTCGAATCTCTCTCAAACTTCGAAACCCATAACTGCAAAGTCAGTTAAGTCGCCGTATTTCTCGGCGAACCAGTTCGCTTACGCAATAGCCTAAGCCTCTGGCGTCCGCTCCTCTCACTTGTTGGTGGAGACCGGGTGTTATAAAGACAAGATATAACTGGTGGCCGTAGTTTAGCTACCAGCTGAACCAATAAACTTGCGCTCGCATGCTATTTGGCACGCTTCACACGCATGTGGGCTAAGCACCTTAAAGCGCGCTACACTCCGTAGACGCTCGTTCGACTCTTTTTTGCACGTGGGTTCGATTCCCACCATCTCCACATCCTGCAAAACCGCCTTTGGGCGGTTTTTGCTTTCAAATATGGTGCCTGTCACTATTTCTTTATTTCTCTGTAAAACAGTAACTATATTTCTTGGTAAACTTACCGGGTGAAATTTACTGGCATTTTTAAACAAAAGATCGCTCCAGGCTTTTACATTTCTGCAGCGTTCTTTTTGCTATGCATGTGCGCAGATTTTTACTTCACCAACACCCTCTCCCAAGGCAACTCTGCACTCGAGGGAAACATAATTGGCCGCACGTGGTGGGAGCTTATGGGCAGGTTTCGGTTTATCGAGATCCCCCTATACGCGGTTGGGATTGTAGGCACGGCATACATTATCAATTTCAAAAACAAATTCTTTCCCCTCTTGTGGCTCAACCTTCTCGCCTTCAACCATCTTTTTGGTGCAGCAAGCTGGATATCAGGCGTAAACCTGAGCTTCATATATTCCCTAGTTCGATACGACTGGGTAACACCTTATGCTATTTCTTTAGTAAGTACCTTTATTAGCCTCCCGCTTACGCTACTCCAGTTTTATTTTAAAAAGCTTTTGCTTTTGCTGAGAGGCGCTGCTATATTCGCCCGTAGGTAGTACCACCACATACAGGAGGCAGCATGCCAGACCTGGCACTCTATAAGCCCGCGGAAGAGTGGGTAAAGGAACATCGGGCCGAGCTCGAAGCAGCACACCCGGGCCAGTATCTCTACATGAACGTACGGACACTGGCGTACACCATTGCCCCAACCTACAAGGAGGCGGGTATCGCCTTTTTCGAGAAACATAAGCCTATCCCTTTTGAGGGTTGGGCCATACTAGGTATTCAGCTTAAAGGAGAAACCCATGAAGGCTGACGATCGTTACGCCCACCTCCTTATAAAGGAGTATGAGCATTGGGGTCTCTACCTCAATGAAAAGCAGCTTCCCTACTTAGGCCGCTCTTATGCCTGGTGGAAGGACAGATTCCCTAGCGAAGGAGAAGGGCGACCACTCTCACAGCTCCCTATCCCCGCCCTCGAGGAGGTATTCGTTACTATCTTTAACGATGTGTGCCGAGGATTGCATGCACTCGGCTACCCCACCACTGAGTACGGCACCGCGTTTCTGCTCAACACCTGCTACCTCGCCAACGAGGAGGTGCACAACCACCATATGCACGTGCACTTTATCCCCCGCTCCACGGCAATAGTCTCAGTGCACGACAAGGTGGCCGACACACATATCTTTAGCAGCAACACCGACTGGGGCCGCAACTACTCGCAACCCAAGGGGTTGCCACAGCCAAGTGTGGAAAAGCTCGAGATAGTACGGCGTACCATGGTCGAGGCTATCGGCTAACCACTCCCGCCGCACCTGGGTGCGGCGGGTTTTTCATTTACAGAAAATAGGTGTTTAATGCTGATGGAAGAACTACCGAGCAACACCAACGAAGAGGCAGTCATGAGCAACAATGCGGAGGGCGCAAAGCCATTGGTGCTTGGCGGCGACCGCCAAGCAGAGCGCGTACACAGCGACGAAAATCTCCTGATGCGTATCCAGCAGGTTATCGACGCACACGTTACTGCAACCGGCAAAAGAAAAGCTCGCGTACTCACGTACGTAATAGAAGAGCTCGTCAAGAGCAAGCGCGGTCTCGACGACCGGCCGGTCGACGACTTTATCCGCACACCCCGCGGCTAGAGAAGCTTTGCACTACACTCCGCCAATATGGCGGGGTGTTTTTTATACAAAAGAAAGAGGCCGTGAATGTTTCCATTCACGGCCCGGGGTCGTCGGCCAAAGGTCAGTGCTTCTTGACCTCGGTGTAGCAGTCGTAGTCGCCGGCGATGTCGGCCTTGTTGTAGGCGAGATACTCGGCGCGGTTGTAGCCCTGAGGCGACGCCGCGGTGTAGCTGCTGTAGGTGCAGGTCACACCGACGAAGTACCAGCTCGCGTTCTCCCACGTGCCGATCTCACGACACTCACCCTGGCCGGCATTGCGTTCGCACGCGGAGACGGCGTTGATGCGGGCGCGCTCGGGCGTGGGGTAGCTGCGGGCGAAGCCCCAGCTGCCGCCGTCGGACATGGCGATGGCGCTGTAACCGGCGACCGCCGGAGTCGCAGCGACCGCAGCTCCGAGCACGAGGGCCGAAGCAACAAGACTCAGAAAAGTTTTACGAATCATCGAAACCTCCTTGTGTGCGATGATTGGCTTCAAAGACCGCCACAAGCAAGGTACCATATCTATTTACTGTGTCAATATAAACCATAAGACCGCGGCACGTATGCCGCGGTCGAGAGTTTAGAGAGAAAGAAGTGCGTTGAGCATCTCTTTCTGGGCCGTGGCGTGCCCATGCTGGGCTTCCACATTTACATAAGGTACACCACTGCGCTGGCAACGCACCGAAAGAGAGCCGTCGTCAGCTATTCCCCGCTTCTGCTGCACCACACTGAAGCCGTGTGCCTTGAGGCGGCGAAATATTTCTTCACTCGTGGTGAAGAAGAAGTCATCCGGGTCGGCACCCTCTGCGACAAATACTTGATGGGCCTCTTGTGCAAGAGAGCCCCCTGGCAGATAGTTCGCCGCTGAGTAGTTGCCGTTGGTATTGTTGTGCATACCGACCACAAGACCAACCGTCTGAAACACGGCGCCCACCACCTCTTCGCCTAACGTCCGAACTTCCTTAAGTGCCTCCGTTGAGTATTGCCCGAGGTTCTTGAGGCTTGCCTTGGCACCCTTGTCGCTAAACATGCGATTCGGGTCAACACTGTAGGTCTTACCTCCGAGCGAAAAGGAGATATTGCGCCCCCCGCCGTGAGAAAGCCATAGTATCCTACCTCCCTTGCCACGAACCACACTTTTCACAACCGCAAGCGCAGTCGATTCGTCCTCATGTGGCAAGAAGTAGGTATGCCCACTCCCCACCAAGATAGTCTTAAGTGTTACGGTCTTGTCTCCAACAGTGAACACTTGGTCACTGCCGGCAATAGCCTCAGACGCGACAAAACTATTCGTGAACAGCCACGAAAGGCTGCCGGCGACCATAGACCGCCTTGAGAGTCCTTTTCTTTGCTCCATCAGATTCTCCAAAGAACTACGTGAATACTAAAATAACATAAATGTTTATTAAGTCAATAATTTGTGCTACCCACACTTTTAGT
>CAYPJX010000045.1:0-1307 GCA_964411175.1 uncultured Candidatus Saccharibacteria bacterium
GAAGAAAATGAGGCGGTCGAGCAAAAGGTACCCAAAAAAACCTATAGCAACCACCGTGAGGAGGCCTGCGGGGTCGTACTGCCCGCTCGTGAGATGAAGTGCCTCAGGCATGAGGTCAAAAAAAGCAACAGCGATGACCGCGCCGGCACTAAAGCCGAGCACTAAATGGAGTTTGTCGCGAAAACGGAGTGCAAACACTCCACCAAGTACGGTTGAGACAAAAGCGGCAAGACCTAAAAGTAAAGGTGTTATTAGCATGTACGACATTGGTTAGCGAAGCCGCAGTCTACACATACCATATGATGGTGGTGCGGGTTGCGGGCGTATATAAAATGAGTGACACGGTTAGACTCTCCTTTACGGGCTACACCCGCTTCAACAAGCGTATGCAGGATACGGTACAGTGTAACTTGATTATACTGCGGAAGCTTGCGCATAAAGTCGTGCACGGTGAGTGGCCCTGGTGCGCGCTCTAGAACCGCAAGCACTTCAAGGCGCGCCGGGGTCGCCTTAGACCCAACAGTACGAAGTTCCTCAGCACAATCGTGGCTTTTCGACATATCCCCATAGTGCCATAAATGCAAGTTACTTGCAATTAAAAACACCTATGCTACAGTAAACCTCAAATGCAAATTATTTGCATTTGTCGCTACTCAAACAGGAGGTGTAGGTGACTGTTCTTTTGATGACCAAACCAAGCGACACGGAAGACCCTCGCTTCAGGCGCCCGCGCTCGCCCGAGTGCCCCAACGACGCTCCGGCAAAAATTGTGGAGCAAGGACTTGCAGGCACCTGTGGCCAGTGTGCCTGGGGCTTCTACACACAAGACTCGCCCTTCCCCGGGCGAGGTGAGTCGGCCGACACACTCACTCTTGAGCCTGTCCTCAAGGACGGCTCGAGCGAGCAGCTTGGCTATCGTGCACGCTGCGGCAAGGTGAACATCTTCCGCGACCAGGGCGGCCGCGTGGGCGCAGTGCGCAAGATCGCCGGGCAAGAGCGTTTCTTCCCTGCACTTGAGGGCAACTGGGCTGCCGAGCGTTATGCAGAGCGCCACCCGGAACTCAGGGCCGCATCATGAGGGGTCTTCTCGAGCGTTACAAGAAGAAGAACGGCGAGGTGGGTATGCGTATCCGCTTCCCGGCTTGGCCGCTCTCGAGCGGGCGCACGGTCTACCATGTGAGCATCTGGCCCCATCTGTGCACGACCGATGTCTGCATGGAGGGCAACCATGTGCATGTCGACACCTTCGACACGCGCGAAGCGCTCGAGGTGCTCTCGCACAAGAGCCCGCTGCTTCGAATCCTTCT
>CAYPJX010000045.1:1317-6912 GCA_964411175.1 uncultured Candidatus Saccharibacteria bacterium
AGCGCTCGAGGTGCTCGACCACCATGTCTCGATCTCTGCCGCACAAGAGCGCATGATCGAGCAACTGCTTGAGGCGCAGATGCTCCTCAATCAAGAAACCGAGTCGCTCGCGGCTCTCATGCAAAAACAAATTGCATGACACCAGGTCCGCGCACGCGCGGACCTTATTTTTTAATTCATCCGCTCTATATGCTTACTAACTACCTACTCATTACCATTACTATCGCTGCAGTTACTCTGCTTTGGAGAACGTTTAAAGACGACCACCCTGCGTTTAAAGCATGGGTGCGTTCGCTACCCTTGGTCGGAGAGGCACTCTCCTGTGGGGTGTGCGTATCGTTTTGGTTTACCCTACCCGTAATTCTTTTAACAAACCTGCTCTCGTCTTGGCAGCCAGCACTAGCGGAAAGTGTGCTTTGGTTAACACCGGTCATTAGTTTTTTTACCACATGGATGAGTGTCTCTTTTGGAGTACTCTTTTCCCGCTCGGTTGTTATCGTATTACTTGAAGCTGGAGCAACACTTAAACATCGCCACGAAGCTACACACGGCCGCTAACAGCTAGTGGCGGTGTGTATGGGTGCGCCGAGTAGGCTTGCCGTAGAGCATCCATACCGACACTGCCGTAGTTATAGGTACCGCTAAAATTATCCCTATCGAGCTCACTATGGTACGCACTATTTCTGTGGCAAAGAGCTCTTGATTAAGCGTTACAGACACGTCGGCTGCAGTAACTTGTTTTACCAAAAGGATAAGCGGGAGCGACGCACCAACATAGGCAATAGCAAGTGTATTTACCAACGCGCCTATATGCTCCCTGCCTATGCGCAGTGCGCGCGAAAAAATCTCTTTTCTACTTGCCTGTGCACCTACCGCACACAACTCTTCCACGACTATCGCTTGGCTTATTGCCGCATCATAGAGCACGCCCAAAAGGCCTATCATGACACTGCCCAGTAAGAGTCCTACAAAGTCGATAGTTCCCTTTGTATTAAAGTTTAGGTACACCGCCTCATCGCTTGAGTAACCAGAGAGTTGCGCCGCATAGATACTTAGGTATGCAAGCACGCCTGTTACTACAATACTCACAAGCATTCCAAAAACTGCAGCGGTTGTTGCACGGTTAAACCCGTGTGTAATATACGAGCCAAACACTACTATTATTGCTGCTATAGAGAGGCTCACGAGCATAGGCGGATAGCCCGCGAGTATACCAGGGAGCAGCAGGTATAAAATAAAGAAAAGGCTCGCACATAAAGCCATAAGGCCTCGAACCCCTTGCACTCCACCAAAAAGCACTAAACATAAGACAAAAAGCCCAAGAAGGAGCCATAGTACTGGTAGCCGATATGGCTCAAGCACTGCATATTGGTCTTTCCCCTCACGTGCATTTACCGTATGTCGGAGTACCACTTTCTCTCCCTTTTTAAGGGAGAGGTAGTCGTTGTCGAGTGTAAGCCGCTCACCTGCGTGCTCGCCGTCTAAAAGTTTGACGCGGATAGTTTGGTAGGACGTTTTTGTGCCAGTGGCGGGTATCTCCCGCATCTCACTAGAAAGCACATCGGTCACCTCTGCCGTAACAAAGGTGACCGTGTCTTATATCAGTTCTTGTGCACGAACGGTGTGCGCAGGCACCACGAGCCCGAGAAAAAGTATCGCTCCTGCTACAAGTGAGCTGCGCAACATAATACTTGCGATAGTCTACACCTACTGCGCAACTGGCGCCGAGCTCGAAGCTTGAGCCGCAGCCTTGAGCCCACCAAGTGCCTTTATAACACCAGTAAGATCTTTACGCGCAGCGACTATGTCAGCCTGTGCGAGTTTTAACTCTGCCTGTGCTTTTTTAATTGCTGCTTCATTGCTTGCCATAACGGTCTTGTCGCCATTGTCGGGCACAAGCGGCGTTACGAGGTTTACTGCTTCCTCAGCGTGCGTCTTAGCACTAGTAATCTTGACCGCCATATCGTCGAGAAGTTTTTGTGCTTCGGTAGTGTCCTTACCAGCGGTCTTTTCAGTATTTACTCGAGCTTGGAGCTTAGTACCGGTGCCGATGAACATGTTTATGATGGTCGCCATGCGGTCTGCAGCGGCAGAAATACGCGCTTGCGGCATAACTACCATGTATACACGATATGACTCGGCGATCATCTTTATGTCAGCTTTAAGCGTTGCAAGGTCGGTATCAGCCTCTATCTTTGTTTTAAGTGCAGTGAGGCTGTTTATCTGAGTATCGATATTTGTCTTAAGATTATTCTTAAACACATCGCTTACCTTTACCATCGCAGTAACGTTTGCCATAAGCTTGTTAAGCGACTCGATGCGGCGGTCTATCTCTTTTACCGCCTTTTCTTTTGCACGCTCGGCACGCGCAGCCTCAGTTGCGGTAGTTGAAGCGAGCGCAGCGCGTACACGCGCCTGCGCGGTAGAGCTTGCGTTTGCACCCGCACCCATGCGGATAGTTTGTGCAGACGTAAGGAGTGGAAGCGCGAGCAGCGCCGTTGTCGCTACTGTTATTGCAAGAGAAGTATATTTAGTATTCATATAATTAGTACTCCTGGGTTATCGGCTTATCAGTAAGTGTGTTTTGTGCATCGGTATTTTCACCCGCGAGTGTAGTTATTTGCGCATCTAGTGCAGCACTGTCTTTAACGATTGCCTCGTCGGTGGCGTCAGATGCGGAAGTAGGCAAGTCGTACGTAGGAGCCGGAGGCGGAGGCGGAGGTGTTTGCGGAGTAGTGGTTGCTGGTTGCTGCGTTTCTACTGCTGCCGTCATCATGCTTTGAGGCGTCGGGATGGTAGGTACCCACTTAGTGAGCAAGCCCGTCCACCACAGGGCGCCAACCGCCGCAACAAAGACAACAAAAGCGATCAGAAATTTAAACATACGTAAGGAATGTAAGTCCTATTAATGCTAATGGGCCCGAACATGGGCGCTTGTTCGAGTATACCCTATTTTTTCTCTTCCAAGTCGAGGCAAACAGAGTTTAGACAGTAGCGTTTCCCTGTTTTGGTTGGCCCATCGTCGAACATATGGCCTAAATGCGAGCCACAATGGGCACACACCACCTCGGTACGGTGCATACCGTGAGAGTTGTCCTCAATAAGCTTTGTAGCTCCAGGAAGTGCTTCATCGAAGGAGGGCCAGCCGGTACCGGAGTCGAACTTTGTTTCTGAGAAAAACAGCGGGTTGCCACACGCAACGCAGTTGTAGGTACCAGAACGGCTTTCATTGAGTAATGCGCCGGAAAAGGGTGCCTCAGTGCCCTTCTCGCGGAGCACTGCATACTGCTCTGGAGTTAACTGCTCCTTCCACCCGGCTTCATTCTCAGGCGTTGGTTCTTTTTGCATACGTTTATTCTATACCTCCTGACGCTTTGAGAAAGCGCGTATGTAGCTCTAGAAGCTCTTTGCGTGGCATAGTAGTAAAGACATTCGCAGCAGAGTCTGACTGCTCGCGAAACTCCGCGTCCTGCTCAAGCGCCTCCGGGTGCACCTCTAGCGCGCGTGCGTTAAGGCCGAGTAAGTGGAGCCCCTCAAGACTGCGCACACGGGAGAGCGCAACATACCCCTGGCCATACTCGAACGCTTGCGAGAGGTCCATCACCGCACTGTCGAGTGACATGCCTTGCGACTTATGTACGGTTATTGCCCATGCGAGCCGCAGTGGTATCTGCATAAGTTTTGCTTTTACCTTCCCATCCTCCTCCAACGTCCAGTCCATAGCCTCTGCAACTATATGTTTGCCGCCATGAGTCTTTACGATAGGTGCACCGCTCTCTGCATAACCAGTTACTTTACCGAGGGTGCCATTTACAAAACTGCCGGTTGGGTTGTTTTTAGTAAACATCACGTGTGCCCCAACCTTGAGTACTAAAAGTTCAGGTGAGAGACAGCCGCGCTTAAGGCTTTCTACCGTAGCAGCAAGCCCGGTAGAGCGCATAGAAAAAGATCGCTCGGTGCCATTTATTTTTTTAAGCTCTGCAAGGTTTATACGGTCAACGTCGGCATTATGGGGAAAGAGTCGCACACTCCCTGCTGGAGCTTGTGTGTCATCTGCCAGGCGTGTATGTATCTTGGCCACATGCGAGTTGCCGTGCGTACCAGAGCGTATAGCCGAGAGCACCGCGGTAAACTCTGCGTCTTCCTGACGATGCTGCTCGGTTAAGTAGCATACGATAGGGTTGAGCTGTCTCCATATTGACGATGTGTAGGCAAATGGAGTTTTTGGTTCAGCGTTTTCAAATAAAAATTCTGCTGCGGGCACTTCTTCCTCCCTTCTCTGCTTTACGATAGGCGGCAGTTGAAAAAAGTCTCCCACTAAAACAACCTGCATGCCGCCAAACGGCTTACTATTGCGGCGCACCACCCTACATACCGCCTCGACCATAGCAAACACACTTGCAGAAAGCATGGAGACCTCGTCGATAATAAGCACCCGTGTATGCATAATGCGCTTAGCCAAACGTTCGTTGCTTGCTATCTTGTCGAGGTCATACTCACTCAGGCGCTCCTTAACGCCTATACCACTCCAAGAGTGGATGGTCATGCCTTTTATATGTGTCGCCGCTATGCCGGTTGAAGCCGTTATAGCCGGCTCAATATTGTGTGCACGAAGATACGCCACATACTGGTTAGTGGTGTGCGACTTGCCGCTCCCAGGCTCTCCTGTGAGAAAAACGTTCGCACCTGTTTTGAGAATGGTAAGCGCCTCGTCTTGAGACATGCAGTAAATATAAGAATTAGAGTGGCACGACTTCGGTTAAGACTGCACCAGGGTCGGGTATAACGCAGAGCACTTTTCCGGCAATCTTAAAATCTTCCCGGAGCACTATAGGCTTGTACTTAGGATCTTTGTTTTCTGGGTAGAGGATAGTTACCCCGTCGCGGCGCTCGAGCCTCTTTACCGTAACCATGTCGCCCACTATGGCCGCAACACGGTCGCCGTTCTCAGCGTGCTCGGTAAAACGGATGAGCACGTAGTCGCCACTGTGTATACCTGCGTCGAGCATAGAGTCGCCCACAGCACGTACCGCAACAATGCCGCCCTCGTCTTCGTCGGCAAGCCCGGCATCAACTTCTAAAAACTCGTCATGTACCCCTTCTTGCGCATACACTGAAAGGTCGTCGCAGCCGACATTAGCAAGCACTGGGACGGTTATGGTGCGTGCTACTGCTCCGTTTTCAGAAGGGTCGCGTAGTTCTATATTGCGGCGAGCAAACTTGCGGCGGCTTATGTAGCCCTTTTGTTCAAGTGCATCGAGATACTGGGTGACCGTGCGCAACGACTGCACACGCAGGCGCTCGCGGAGCTCCTCAAGGGTTGGCGACTCGCCGTTAAGACCTATATAACTTTTAAGCTCGCTAATAACTTGCTGCTGCTTATAGGTGAGAGGCTTTTTCATATACACAACTATACCACCCAAGTACACCAACTATTTACACAACATACACAAATCGTGGGGATAGCATATTGCAAAATATATTTGAAAAAAATCAATACTTCCGGTATGCTGCACCCAGTTTGCACATGAAAAAGAGGAGTGTTCATGAAGCATTTGTTAGGCACCCTGGTAGTACTGGTACTGTGCGTGTGTG
>CAYPJX010000046.1:0-6404 GCA_964411175.1 uncultured Candidatus Saccharibacteria bacterium
CTGGCAATCGCCGTGGGGTATGGGCTTCCCAGGCTGGCACATCGAGTGCACCGCGATGATCTTCACTATACTCGGCAAGCAGATAGACCTGCACACCGGCGGCATTGAGCACATACCGGTACACCACCAAAACGAGATAGCGCAGGCCGAGGCCGCGAGTGGCAAACAGTTTGTGAAGTACTGGCTCCACAACGACCACATAACCATAGAAGGTAAAAAGATATCAAAGTCGCTCGGTAATACGGTGTACCTTCATAACATAGTTGACCGCGGCTTTAGCCCAAGAGCGCTACGCCTTTGGTTTTTAGGCGGCCACTACCGCTCCCCTATGAACTTTACGTGGGATGCAGTAGAAGGAGCAGAGGTAGCACTCGGCAAGCTTACGCGCCATTTTTTTGAAGAACTTTCTCGCCCGGGGTTTGACGCAGATGCTAAGCCCGACCCGGAGTTCATGCAGGCATTTACTGCAGCTGTAGCTGATGATCTCAACACACCAGTTGCCCTCGCCAAAGTATGGGAGCTAGTGAAGGATGATTCTATAGACCCTTCAGCAAAACGAGCATCTCTTATATTCGCTGACAAAGTTTTAGGCCTTGGGTTTACAGAAGCAGGCGCTGCTCGAAAGATAGCCGTAGTAGAGGAAGCCGACCTTCCAGAGGAGGTGCAGAACCTGCTCTCTGAACGTGCGGCAGCTCGTGAAGCTAAAGACTTTGCCCGCTCAGACGAACTCCGTGCCCAGATAGAGGCGCTCGGCTACCTGGTTAAAGACAGTGCCGAAGGCCCTCAGGTGACCAAAAAATAACCGTTTTCTGCTGTCCACCGGTTATCCACCCTTTCAACAACTGAGCCGCTTTTTTGTCATCTTACGGGACAGGTAAGAAAGGAGTATTCTATAGGGACATGGCACCGACACCTCGTACACCGCAACCGCGCCGCAGAGCGGTAGACCCGCTCCGTGTACCGCCGCAGAGTCTTGAAAGCGAGAAGGCACTTTTGGGTGCACTTATGCTTCGCCCCGAGGGTATGGCCGATGCACTCGACGTGCTCTCACCAGACGCCTTCTATGCAGAGAAGCATCGGCTTATCTATCGCGCCATGCTGGCGCTCTGGAGCAAGAGTGAACCTATCGACGTTGAGAGCGTGCGTGCAATACTTGCCGACCAAAAACAGCTTGAGCAGATAGGCGGTGTTGCCTACATTGCCGAGCTCGTCTCAAGCACGCCTGCGGCAACCAACGCCAAGCACTATGCACAACAGGTGCAAAAGAAGTTCATGCTGCGCAGCCTTATCGACGCTGGTGAATTTATTGCTGAGCTTGGCTTCGACGAAGCAGAAGAGCTTGAAGAGACACTCGATAAAGCAGAGAAAAAAATATACGAGGTTACCGAAACTCCCGGCCTCAGCAAATTTACCTCTATGAAAGAAACGCTTGCCAAAGCGTGGGAAAACTTTGAGCGCCTCCAGGCAAGCAAAGACGAGCTCCGCGGTGTGCGCACCGGCTTCCGCGAGCTCGACAACATTCTTGCCGGCTTCCAGAAGTCTGACCTCATCATCCTCGCGGCGCGCCCTTCAGTCGGTAAAACAACGCTTGCACTCGACATTGCACGCCAGAGTGCTATCCAGCACAAAACAACCGTCGGCTTCTTCTCGCTTGAAATGTCCGCGCAGCAGCTCGTAGACCGCATGGTAGCGGCAGAAGCAAAGGTTAACTCTTGGAGCCTTCGTACCGGCCGTGTGAGTGAGAGCGGCGACGACTTCGCACGTATCCGCGACGCGTACGACCGCCTTTCGCAAGCACCTATCTATATAGACGACCAGCCAGGTAACAACATCCTCAAGATGCGTTCAGTGGCGCGCCGCCTCAAGCGCGAGCAAGGGCTCGACCTCATCGTGGTCGACTACCTCCAACTTTTGGCGCCTACGCAAACACGCGCTTCAGACAACCTGGTGCAGCAAGTAACCGAAATCTCCCGTGGCCTTAAAAACCTTGCACGCGAAATGGACGTACCGGTTATCGCGCTCTCGCAGCTCTCCCGCGCCGTGGAGCAGCGCGGTGGCAAGCCTCGTCTCTCCGACCTGCGCGACTCAGGCTCCATCGAGCAAGATGCCGATGTGGTTATGTTCATCCACCGTGACGACAAGGTAAACAAAGAAATGTCCGACAAGCCCGGCATCGCCGAGATCCTTATCGAGAAGCACCGTAACGGGCCGGTGGGCAAAGTAGACCTCTTCTTCGACGACAAGCGCACGACCTTTATGTCTCTTGAAAAAAGCGATTTCGGAGTGTTTGAAGCAGCTACTCAGGACTTTTAGTATAATGACTACGCAAAACAAGGTCTTCGGGAAAGCGGAAATTCTTTGCTAAGAATTTCCTAGACTCCGGCTCCGTCGAGCCTGCGCGCATTCCCTCACACCTGTTTTGCTTCGTTTTTCTTTAACACAGCAAAATAAGCCTGCAGGAGGCTTCGCAGCGCGACGGCGCGAGACTTGAGCAAATTGCCAGCAGGCAATTATGCGTACTCCTGAAGGTTTGATTTTGCGTAGTGCCAAACACACAGATAAAGCCTAATGGATTCGATAGAAAAACTCACACAACTGTTTGAAAAGTTCCCCGGCATCGGGCCGCGCCAAGCGCGGCGTTTTGTGCACTATCTCCTCTCCGAGCGCCAAGCACTGCGCCAAGAACTCGCACTCACTATTAAAGACCTGGGTGCTCAAACCTCGCAATGCCGCGAGTGTTATCGCTGGTTTGTTAAAACCAATGGAGCGCAGGCGGGCCTGTGCAACATCTGTGGCAACACTTCGCGCGACCGCGCTACCCTTTTTATTGTGGAGAAAGATGCTGAGATAGAAAACATAGAACGTAGTGGTTACAAAGGTCTTTACTTCTGCCTTGGTGGCACCATACCGCTTGCAAGCGAAGAGACACCAAAGTATGTGCGCATGCACGAGCTTATAAGCCGTGTCGACCGCGACGGCTCTACGCATACCCTTAAAGAAGTTATCTTAGGCCTCTCTGCCACCACTGAGGGCGACCACACACGGCTCCTCATACAAGAAAAACTTCTTCCCATGAGCGAAGGCTTTTCGTTTAAACTTACGAGTCTCGGCCGTGGGCTCTCAACCGGCTCCGAGCTTGAGTATGCTGACCCAGACACCATTAAGAGTGCGCTCTCAAGCCGCAATTGACTCACGCGATTCTTTGAGAAGATTCATGCCTCCCATCATCGCCCCATAAAAGCAAAACGCCCGCGCTTTCGCGCGGGCGCCTTCTTTTTTACTTGAGTGAGGTGATCTTTACCTCGAAGTACGGCTGCTTATGACCGCGCTTCTTAAAGTAGTTAGACTTTGCCTTGTACTTGATGACTACCACCTTAGGGTGACGTGCGATCTTGGTGACCTCGGCCGTAACCTCAGCACCCTTGATGTAGGGCTCGCCAATAGTCGTGGTGTCCTTGCCGTTGTCTACCAGGAGCACTTTGTCGAATACAACAGTATCCCCGGCCTTAAAATCGCCTTTGATTTTCTCGATTTTTACGGTGTCGCCCGCAGATACCATGTACTGCTTGCCACCGGTCTCAATTACAGCAAATTCCTTCATAGGAGGCTTAAATATAGCCTATTTCGGTGAAAACGCAAGGCCCCGGGCCTAAGGCTACTCCTTCCCCTCAAGCAAGGGTTTTTCGATCGATTCCAGCTCAAAACCGACCCCATTTTCAGTGATTTTAAGCACGTCTTTGTCTATCTTGCCCAACTCCTTGTACGAAGCGTTGTAATGGTTGACGGTGGTTGAAAGTGCCGTGCCCAAGCGCTTGTGGTAGTCCTCGTAGGCCTTAAGGTGCCTGCTGAGCGCCTCCACATTCTTAGCAATATCCTTTGCCTGCTCCTCTATCTTAAAGGCCTTAAAGCCGTACAACACACTCTGGAGGTATGCGGCAAAAGTTGTAGGCGATACGATGATCACCTTCTTTTCATTTTGCGCGTAGTCGATGAGGTTGCGGGTGTTTACTGCACCAATGCCGTCGTTAAGGAGGTCGTAGTAGATACCCTCGGCCGGTATGTACATAAAGGCAAACGGCAGTGTGCCATCCTTAGGGCGCACATACTTGCTCGTTTCGTCGATACGCTTCTTGAGGTCGCGCTTAAATGCCTCCTCTATTTCTGCGCGGCGCACATCGTCCTTCTCGCCATCTATCCTGGTGTAGTTCTCAAGCGGAAACTTTGCATCTACGGGTATGATCCCCTCCTTGGTGCGGATTATCGCATCTACCGTCTCTCCTCCAGGAAACTCGTACTGCATTGCGTATGCGCCCGGCGGCAAAATATTGCTCATCACGAGTTCAAGCGACGCTTCGCCCAAGTTGCCGCGCTGCTTTTGGTTTTTGAGCACCTTCTCAAGGTTGTTAAGCTGCTCGGCAATAGTAAACACTTGTTTGGTCGACTCCTGAGTCTGTGTCACACCCTTCACCACCTCAACAAGCTGTTGGCTCATGCGGTTGGTTATCGCATCCATCTGCGCCTGGATGTTAGAGATAGTTTGTTGCGACTGGCTGCTCTGTGCCACGAGCGAGTCGTTCATACTACGTGCGCCTTCACCAAGCCGCGCATCGAGCGAGCGCGCCATCTCGGCAAGCTGGTTTTGAAGGAGGAGCATGCCCTGGGTATCGTCTTCCTCCTCTCTTGGCTCGTTATTCTTTTTCCAAAGCAAAAAAACAACGGCGAGGTTTCCGAGCAAAAGCACCGCAAGCACTACCAACAAAATGTCTGTCATAGATTCAATTTTAGCATTTTTCTGCTATGATGCTCCATATATAGCGGCTTCGCCGATATAACCGTCGCTCGTTCGGAAATTAAAGCGAGCTTAATTTCACTCACTTAGCTAGGTTATGACTCAAGCAGATATTAAAGCGGAAATAATCGCAGCCATGAAGGCTAAAGACCAGGTAAAGCTCGCGGTTATGCGCGCGCTCTCGGCTGCAGCCACTAATGAAGCAGTAAACAAGGGCCGCGGCCCAGACGGTGTGCTTACTGAAGAAGAAGTAATGACACTCGTCACCCGCTCGGCAAAGCAGCATAAAGACTCTATCGAGCAGTTTAGAGCAGGCGGCCGCGAAGACTTGGTAGCCAGCGAGCAGGCAGAGCTCGACATCCTCATGGCACTCCTCCCAGCACAGATGAGCCGCGAAGAGATAGTTGCTGCGGTAGACGCTAAGGCAGTAGAGCTCGGCGTTACCGACAAAACCAAAGCAAACATGCTCATGGGCGTCCTTATGAAGGAGCTTAAGGGCAAGGCAGACGGCACAATGGTTAAAGAAGTGGTGGACAGTAAGTTTGCTTAAACCCCTTCATATATAAGGTTTTCAACAGCCACTTGAAAAGTGGCTGTTTTGTGGTATACTAATGCTAGTTAGTAGTTTTGCGTTACCACCTTTGAGCCTAAAGGAGGCGCACATGACAACACACATCGAAGAGGGCTTTCCCCTCTTTAGCGAGGACGAAATTTCTCGCGGCATGAAGTACGCGGCAGAACACGACCACGTGACGCTCGACTACCGGCGGCTCAAGGTCATCGCCAACAATGCCGGCAAAAGCCGCATCAACGCGAGCCTCACGCCGCGCCAAGCGGTCTCGCGGGCGCTGCAGGCCTACCACAACGAGTATCCTGCGGTGAACTTCCCTTCGGTTTATTTTGAAGGGTACGTGCATGCCGTCGCCAAGATGCTCAACTGGCGTAGCCCCAAGGTGAAAGCCAAACGGGAGCGCGATGAAGCACAAGAAGAGCTCGAAGCCGCATTTCATGGCCTCGACGAAGCTCAGCCTATCGACCCGGAGGTCAACCGGCAGATAGCGCTCGGGCAGACTGGCGACTTATTTGAAGACACCACGGCGGACGCTCACTGAGCGCCCGCCACTTCTTTTTTATACAGCAAGGTGTTTGACATATACATATTTTAGTTTTAAACTACTAACCGGTTTTACATCGGCGTCTACAACCTTCAACAAGGAGAAAGGCCAATGCGCTCTTTCATATTCGTCTCTACGCTCTTACTCGGAGCACTGCTCGCTACCTCCGGCTTTGCGGCTGAGGCGGCAGCCACCTGCCCCGAACTCACCTGGCTCCAGTATGCGGCCGGCTTCGTGACCTGGATGAATTTCCTCCAGGTCGGCGCCATCATCATTGGCGTCGTGTGTGCTGGCTACATTCTGCTTCGTTGGTTCGGCTGGATCTTCGAGGTCTTCAAGTACATCCCCCTACAGGTCTATGAAGTGCTCGCCTACGCTGAGAGTGCTGGGCTCGTCGTCTGGGCCTACTTCCTCGACGGCTCCAACCAGCTGTGGCCCCTCCTCGGCGGCTCGCTCCTCTTCGGCGCGATGCTCATGATCACCGGCATCATCCACAAGAT
>CAYPJX010000047.1:0-1031 GCA_964411175.1 uncultured Candidatus Saccharibacteria bacterium
AAGACCCATAGAGCCTTTTTCATCGGCAACATAGCGGCCGAGCATTAAAAGATAGTAGGGGTAGTCGTCGTCGGCCTTATTCTCTAGTGGCCCAAGGTCCTCAACCGTGTAGCCTCGCTCGGCTAAAAACGACGAAAGTGCTTCTTTAAGTTCGTAGCCTGCATGGTCGGATGCCAAGTAAATTTTAGCCATAAAATTTACAAATTAAAAAGTAATCTTCATGGTGAATTTACTTTGAGAGCTGTGCAGCCTTCTTTATATGGCGCAAGAGCATGTGTGCGTAGCCCATCTCGTTGTCATACCACGCCATTACCTTTACCAAGTTGCCGCCCACCACGCGCGTGAGCGCTAGGTCGGCTATAGAGGCATGGGTGTTGCCTATAATGTCGCTTGAGACGAGCTGCTCTTCGCTTGCTTCAAAGATACCTTTCCAGCGTTCTTCTTTAGCTGCCTCTCTAAGGATATTGTTCACTTCCTCAGCAGTAGTGTCGCGCTTAGCGACGAAGGTGATGTCGGCGATAGAGCCCGCTGGTGTAGGCACGCGCACGGAGATGCCGTCGAATTTTCCCTTAAGCTGCTCGTAGGCCTTGGTTACCGCAACTGCAGCACCGGTTGAAGATGGTGCCATGTTTTGCGCCGCTGCGCGGCCGCGCCTAAAGTCGGCTCCCTTAACCGGCCCGTCAACTATCGACTGCGTTGCAGTGTAAGAGTGAGTGGTGTTGAGGAGCGCTTTCTCTATACCTATCTTCTCGTCGAGGATAGCGATAACTGGAGAGGCAGAGTTGGTGGTGCACGACGCGTTTGAAGAAACGCTGCAAGTAGAGAGCTTGTCTTCGTTAACACCCATGAGCACTGTGGCGCCGTTTAGCGCATCTTCTTTAACCGGCGCTGAGATGACCGCATGTTTCGCCCCGGCGGTAATATGCGCACCGGCCTTCTCATAGGTATCAAACACACCGGTCGACTCTATAGCAACATCAACCTGCATGTCCTTCCACGGGAGGAGACTCGGGTCTTTTTCACTCTAGAGT
>CAYPJX010000047.1:1041-6345 GCA_964411175.1 uncultured Candidatus Saccharibacteria bacterium
TTACCACAAGGTGGCCGTCTTCTACTTTTACCTCTGCGTTGAGTGTGCGGTACACCGTGTCGTGTTTAAGGAGGTAGGCCAAGTTTTCGCCGTCGCCTAGGTCGTTGATAGCCACTATCTCAACCTCATTGTCATTCATTGCCAAACGGAATAATGCGCGCCCGATACGGCCAAAGCCGTTTATACCAATTCGTGTAGCCATATATATAGTATACAGCACCAAAATGGCGGTATATGCTTGGTATATGCGTATTTTAGTGACCGGCGGCAGCGGTTTTCTAGGCTCCAACATTGCACTCGCGCTTGAGGCACAGGGGCATGAAGTGATTATCACCGCTACCATGTACGAACAGCCGTTGCCAGAGTTTACCGGTAAGCGCCTCTACCTAAGCCCGATAGGCATCAACTGGAGCGCGATTGGAGAGATAGACGCACTCGTGCACCAGGGTGCTATTTCCGACACGCGCATCTACGACCGTGAGGAGATGTTTCGTGCAAATGTTGAAACGAGCAAAAAATTCTTCGAGTACGCCGCAGCGCACGGCGCCAAGTACATCGCCTACGCCTCCTCCTGCGCAACCTACGGCAAGCTCCCCGCACCGTTTAAAGAAAGCGGCGGCGTAGCACCAACCAACCCTTACGGCGAGTCGAAGGTAGCGCAAGACGAGTTTGCGATGGAGTTTGCAAAGGCACATCCGGAGATACGCGTCGTGGGCCTTAAGTACTCCAATGTGTACGGCCCACGGGAAAACCACAAGGGCAAAGCATCAACGATGATCTACCAGTTTGCGCAGCAGATGAAAGTAGGGAACCCGAAGATGTTTAAGTGGGGCGAACATAAGCGCGACTATATTTATGTAAAAGATGTGGTGGCAGCAAATATGCTCGCGCTCACGCCTGGTGAAAGTTGTGTGGTTAACTGCGGCTCGGGCGTGGCCACCTTATTTACAGACCTCGTTTCCCTGCTTAACAAAACGCTCGGCACATCTCGCGAGCCCGAGTACATCGACAACCCCTTTGCAGACTACCAAGCACACACCGAGTGTGACATGAGCTTAGCCCATGAGAAGCTTAGCTTCGTGCCGCAGTTTGATATCGAGAAAGGTATTGCCGACTACTTCGCGACTGGCTTTCTCACGCGCTAGTTCCCCTTCGTACTGCGGATTTTTTTAATGATGCCAGAGGTCGAGTGTTTGCCTGTATGTGGCGCTAAGACCACCTTACCACCGCCACGCTCCACTGCCTCGCGCTCTATAACTTGTTCTATTGTGTAGTCGCTACTTTTTACATGTATATGCGGCTTAATTTCAAGAAGCCACGGTATAGGTGTCTTGGTAGTAAAGATAAAAACGTAGTCTACAAAAGAAAGTGCTGCAAGCATCTCGGCGCGCTCGCGCGCGGGAACAACCGGCCGACCTATACCTTTGTTAGCGCGCACTGAGGCGTCGGAGTTGAGCCCGACAAAGAGTACGTCGCCTTGCGAGCGAGCGAACGCGAGCGAGCGAGCATGCCCCACATGCAGGAGGTCAAAACAACCGTTTGTGGTTACTAGCTTCTTGCCAGATTTCCGTAACCGTTTTGCAGTAGTAACCGCTTCCCTAAGAGAAAGGACTTTTTGCGAATGCGGGAGCGGTTTCCTCGCAGGTTTGTTCATAGTTATGTATAGTACAGACCACACCTAAGAAGTACAGCGCTATGACACCTATAAGACAAACGGTTGAGCGGGCGTTTGCAGCACACCGAACGGCTTTTGAAGCAAGCCTGAGCGACGCCGGTATAGCCGACATTGAGCTTGGCGGCAAGCTACTTTCCGAAGCGGCCAACACAGGCCACAAGATGCTCGTGTGCGGCAACGGCGGCTCATCTTCAGATGCAGCGCATTTGGCTGGCGAGTGGACCGGCCGCTACAAAGAAGACCGTATTCCCCTGCCCGCGGTAGCGCTCGGCTCAAACCTCGCCTCGCTTACTGCCATAGGTAACGACTACGGCTACGAAGACGTCTTTGCCCGCGAAGTGCACGCGCTTGGAAACGAAGACGACGTACTGGTTGCCATAACCACCAGCGGAAGTTCTAAAAATGTTATTAAAGCTATCGCCGCTGCACGTGAGCGCAAGATGAAGATCATCGTGCTTACCGGTAAAAAGGGTGCGCACTTGCGCGGCAATGTTGACTGTGTGGTGGCAGTAGATTCAGAGGAAACAGCGCGCATTCAGGAATTTCACGAATTCGTGTACCATGTCTGGTGTGAACATGTCGATGCAAACCTCACACGACCATAGCGTGCACGCGGAAGCGTTGTCTCGCTTTAGAGATGCACTTAAGAAACCGCATCGAAAAAACATGCTGGTTATAGGCGATGTCATGATGGACATCTTTATGAGGAGCACGATAGAGCGCATCTCGCCTGAAGCCCCGGTGCCTATTGTGCATGAAGGCGTGCGCACCGTGCACCTGGGCGGAGCGGCAAACACCGCGAGCAATATTGCAGGCCTCGGCCTCAAGACAACCATCATAGGGAAAGTGGGCCGCGACCGCGAAGGTCGCGAGCTCGGCAGCATCGCCCGCCAAGCAAAACTCAAACCTTTTTTTATTACAGACGAGCAGGTTCCCACGATCACTAAAACCCGCATCATTTCACAAGGAAAGCACATCGTGCGCATCGACCGAGAAGTGGTGACGCCGATGAGTAAAAAAACGGAAGCCGAGGTGCTGCGCGTGATACGAAGTATTGAAAAGCCAGACTGGGTGGTAGTGTCCGACTATGCCAAAGGGCTCATCACCCCCGATGTTATGCGTGTACTTATGCGCCGGTTTACGCCGACACGCATACTAGTAGACCCGAAGCCGGTGAACGCTCCTTTGTATAACGGCGTAGGTGTGCTTAAACTCAACGTGGCAGAAGCAGCCGCTATATGTAACATTGAAGCTACCGATAATGCGAGCGCTACAAAAGCAGCCAGGAAATTATGTGCACAATTTGGCTCTCACATAGTGCTCACCCGTGGAGGTGACGGCATAACCGTACTCACCCACGAGATGAAGTCTCCCCTGCACATACCTGCGGTCAAAACTGAGGTGCGCGACGTTACCGGTGCCGGAGACACCATAGCAGCAGTTATTTCCTTCCTTCTTTCGCATGAAGCATCGCTTGAACATGCCGCACGTGCCGCAAATGTTGCCGGAAGCATTGTCGTGTCTCGCCATGGCACTACCTCGCTGACCGCACCAGAACTCTTGGAGGCTTTTGATACCTTTTTATAAGGTGCTACAATGCCGGCATGCACAAATGGCTGCCGGCCCTAGGCTACGTAGCTACGCTCTCGGCGGGAGTGCTTATCGGCTTGTACGTATGCAGCGGCACTCTCTCTCCGCATATTTCTAAAAATAAAATAGACTACTCCGAGGAGGGTGGAAAATATACGTACATCAACCCACTCCTTTTTTGCAGCGACCAAGAGATAAGCAACTACAATAACTCGCTTACGCTTACTATGGAGAAGCGGCTTCGCAGCTACCTTGAGAAGGCAGAGAAACAAGGGCTCGCGGCAGAAGCCTCGGTATACTACCGCGACCTCAACGACGGCCCCTGGGTGCTTATCAACGGTACTATGCACACCGTCCCTGCCTCACTTCTTAAAGTACCGACGGCACTCGCCATCTACAAACACGCGGAGCAGGACCCGGCCTTTCTTGCGAAACGGCTTGCGCTCGAAGAAGCAACCGACCCAAACAGTGAGCAATACTTTACCCCTAAAAACGCAGTAAAGTCGGGAGAGCCGTACACGGTAAAACAGCTGGTTGAACTTATGCTCAAAGATTCAGACAACGGTGCACTCTACCTCCTTGGCACCACACTGCCTGTACAAAATTTTACCGACTCATACAGCGACCTCGGCATTCCTGTACCAACCGAAATGGCCCCTGGCTACACGGTGAGTGCACGCACCTTTGCCTCGTTCTTTCGGGTACTCTTTAACTCTTCATACCTTGAGCACGACACTTCCGAGTACCTACTGTCGGTGCTTGCAGACTCAAGCTTCTCGCAAGGGTTGCGTGCTGGCTTACCACCCACCATACAAGTAGCAGACAAGTTTGGTGAGTTTCGCGTAACCGAGACCGACCTGCGGCTCAACGACTGCGGCATAGTGTACCGCCCGAGCGACCCGTACATACTGTGCGTGCTCACACGCGGAGAAAACTACGACAATCTGGCGAGCGTTATCAGCACTATTTCAAAAACAGTTTTTGAGACTCTAGAGGAACAAGCACGGTAGTGAGCTATTGTTTTATAGCAGCGTACACACGTGTTGAAACCCCTTCAATAAAAGCGGCGAGCTGATCGAAGCTGCTACCCTGTGCCATAACACACAGCACGTAGGGATGTGTGGGTGCGTAGATTATGCCGCAGTCGTTGAGCTGTTTTAGTCCATCCTCGAGTACTCGCTCGCCAAACTTGTGCGCAACCGGCGTACCCTGCGGGACACCAGAAACCAACCCTACGTCGAACGATGCTTCGCTCAGTGTCTCAAGTAGCGCTTCAGAAGATGCTTGGTCGAGATAGGTGGCATTGTAGAGTATGCGGAAAAAGGCTGCGTAGTCGCGCACGCTTATGGTGTAGAGGTTATAGTTTTCGACCTGCGCTACACCGAGGTCGCGGTAGGTTTTATTTACTTTTATCGGCGCTAGATACTGAGAGAGTATTGAGGTAGCCTCATTGTCGGAATATTTGAGCATGTAGGAAATGAGTTCCTGTATAGAGTACTGCCGCCCTGGTTCTACACTTGCCGGAGCAGGATAGTGAATGTCTGTGGTGGTGCCCTTAGGGCCCGTAAAGTCTATTTGTTGCGCTAAAATCCCCCGGTCAACATCTTCATACTCGCGGTAGTAGGCCATCGCGAGCGGCACCTTAAGGAGCGAGGCGGGCGCAAACTGCACATCGCCGTTTATGCCAAACACCGGACCATTGTTGAGGTCGCGGAAGAATATCCCCGCCTCGGAAACCTCACCTAACTTCTTCTTCTCGTTTAAAAATGCTTCAAGAGAAGACTCGAGCTCGTTGCGGTCGGCCGTGGTAAAGCTCTCGTCGAAAGCCCGAGTTGCGAGTATTGGGTTGGTAAGCTGTGTATAGTTTGTATGCCCCGCGCCTTTAAAAAAGGCAACCGCACCTCCATGCGCCAACATGCCAGCACAAAAGCCGAGCCCGAGCATAAACACCACCTTCCCTACGCTGCGAGTATGGTTGCCTCCCTGCTGCATACGCACTAGTATATACTATTCCACTCAAACAAAAACCCGGCCACAAG